>CAMLRV010000004.1 GCA_946482495.1 uncultured Flavobacteriia bacterium | reverse complement strand
TCGGAAATTTCTACTGAAGAAATAGATAATGTTTTGCTTTTTTGAATAGGTAAAAGTTGTTGTAAGGTTTGAAATGCATAAAAAATTCCAGTATTTCCTTTAGAAGAAATTTGAATTTGTGAAGGAGAAACACTCAGTTTGTAATAATCTAATTGTTTTTCTGAGTCGTTGTGTTTTTGAATTTCAATGGTGTTGATTGGGCTTTTTGAATTATTTATAATTTGTAATTCGAAGCCATAATTCGTTATTAAAAACTGATTAAATAAATCTGTTTCTTTTTTAAATTCTGATGTTGTTAGTAAAATTTTAGTGTTTTCGTTTATCTCGAAATTTCCTTTCCCTAATTTAATTTCAGAAGGTTTCGGAATTAAAGCCAATTCCTTTTGTGCATAGGAAAGATGAACAAATAAAAGTAGTAGTAAGCACTTTTTAAGCATTGTAGTAGTGTGTTAGTTGGTTGGCTAAAAATACAAAAAAAGCCTCACAAATGGTGAGGCTTTTAAAAATCTATTCTAATAAATTATTTTTGATCTAGTGCAGCAATTTTTGCATCTACTTCTTTTGCAGTTCCTTCGAAAACTTTTTCTGTTTTAGTTTCTTTGCCGTCTACAACAGAAGTTATAGTCACAATTGCTTTTTCTTTACCATTTTTTAAGCTTTCTCTCTTAATTTGGATTTTTTGCTCTTCTTGTTGGGTTACCACTTCACTATGATCTTCATGACGTTTGTCATAATCTGCGTCATGACCGTTGTTGCAATTTGGTCCGTGAACATGTGCATCTCCAATATATTTACCGTTTTCATCGTATTGCGACATACATTGATCTTTACATTCTTGAGAACAACCCATGTCATCACACATTTTTGCACATTCCTCTTTTGTCATTGTAGCACATTTCGATAAATCACATTTACCATCTTTGCAAACCATTTCTGTTTTACTTTCAGTGCAACAAGAACCCATTTTATGATCTCCATTTGAATGTCCGCTTCCTAAGATTGGAGCAATTACTAAACCAATTAAACATGTTAATTTGATTAAGATGTTCATTGATGGTCCAGACGTATCTTTGAAAGGATCTCCAACTGTATCTCCAGTTACTGCCGCTTTGTGTGCGTCAGAACCTTTATAAGTCATTTCACCGTTAATTTCAACTCCTGCTTCAAATGATTTTTTAGCGTTATCCCAAGCACCCCCAGCGTTGTTTTGGAAAACTGCCCAAAGTACACCCGAAACTGTAACTCCAGCCATATAACCACCTAGCATTTCGGCTATTAATTGGTTGTTATCTCCGTAAACTAATTTACCTAATAATACGATTGCGATTGGGAAACCGATAGTTAAAATTCCTGGTAACATCATTTCACGTAAAGCTGCTTTTGTTGAAATTTCCACACATTTTCCATATTCTGGTTTTCCAGTTCCTTCCATAATTCCTGGAATTTCTTTGAATTGGCGACGTACTTCATATACCATATCCATTGCGGCTTTTCCTACTGAATTCATTGCTAAGGCTGAGAATACTACAGGAATCATTCCACCAATAAATAACATTGCTAAAACTGGCGCTTTGAAAATATTAATTCCGTTAATTCCAGTGAATGTTACATAAGCCGCGAATAAAGCTAAAGATGTTAAAGCAGCAGAAGCAATAGCAAAACCTTTACCTGTTGCAGCAGTTGTGTTTCCTACAGAGTCTAAAATATCGGTACGTGTACGAACTTCTTTTGGTAATTCACTCATTTCAGCGATACCTCCTGCATTATCAGAAATCGGTCCGAAGGCGTCAATTGCTAACTGCATAGCTGTAGTTGCCATCATTGCTGAAGCCGCTAAAGCTACTCCGTAAAATCCAGCTAAAGCATACGTTGCCCAAATAGCTGCTCCGAATAATAAAACAGTTGGGAAAGTTGAAATCATACCTGTTGCTAAACCAGCAATTACGTTCGTTCCAGCACCAGTTGATGATTTTTGCACGATGGCTAATACTGGTTTTGTACCTAAACCTGTGTAATATTCTGTTACGGATGAAATAGCTCCGCCAACAAATAATCCAATTAACGTAGCATAAAATACGCGCATTGAAGAGATTTTTTGTGCGCCTTCACCAAAGTATTCCATAGTCATTACTTCTGGTAACATATATTGTACTAAGAAGAAACAAGAAACTGCTGTTAATACAATAGAAACCCAGTTTCCAATGTTTAATGCTTTTTGTACTTGAGCTTCTTTAGCATCATCGCTAGAAATTTTAACTAACATTGTACCAACGATAGAGAATAAAATTCCAAATCCAGCAATAGTCATTGGTAATAAAATTGGTCCGATTCCGCCAAAAGCGTCGTCAATTTTACCACCCATATCTTTAATTACATAATTACCTAAAACCATTGCGGCTAAAACTGTTGCTACATATGAACCGAATAAATCGGCACCCATTCCGGCAACATCACCTACATTATCACCTACGTTATCTGCAATTGTTGCTGGATTACGAGGATCGTCTTCTGGGATTCCAGCTTCAACTTTACCTACTAAATCGGCACCTACATCGGCAGCTTTTGTGTAAATACCACCACCGACACGCGCGAATAATGCGATAGATTCAGCACCTAATGAAAATCCTGCTAATGTTTCTAAAACGATAGTCATGCCATCCGTATCTGTCCAAACGCCACCCATAAATTGGTGATAGAAAAATATGAAGAAACCTGTTAAACCTAAAACGGCTAAACCAGCTACACCTAATCCCATTACAGTTACACCACCGAATGAAACGTTTAATGCTTGTGGTAAGCTAGAGCGAGCTGCTTGAGTAGTACGAACATTTGTTTTTGTGGCGATTTTCATTCCCATATTTCCAGCTAAAGCCGAAAAAATAGCTCCGAAAATAAATGCAACTACAATTAACAAATGTGTTTTAACTCCTGGAAGAAAAGTAATTCCGGCTAAAGCTACACTTGCAATTAAAACAAATATGGTTAATAATCGGTATTCTGCTTTTAAGAAAGCTAAGGCACCTTCGTAAATATAATCTGAAATTTCTTTCATTTTACCGTCACCGGCATCTTGTTTTAAAACCCAAGCACGTTTCATTGCCATAAACAGCAATCCTAAAATTGCCATTGCAATAGGCAAGTAGATCATAAAATCATTCATAGTTTTTAGTAAATAGTTAATGGTTAATTTTAATTCGTTTTAACAAAAATAAACAAAAAAGGCAATTATCCTAATGATAATTGCCTTTTTTAAAGAATTTATTGAAAAGTTATTATTTAATACTAAATAATCCTTCTGGTTTATTTTCTAATGCGTCAAAACGATCTGTACAAGCTTTAATGATTTCACGAGCCTCGTTTACATCACCCCATCCTTCAACATCAACTTGTTTGTTTTCTAGGTCCTTGTAAACTTGGAAAAAGTGTTCAATTTCTTTTACTAAGTGCGGGTTCATATCAGATAAATCTTCTAATTTATTCCAAATTGGATCAGAAACGGGTACACAAATTACTTTTTCATCTGGACCTTTATCGTCTGCCATGTGGAATACACCAATTGGTTTTACTTCGATAACACATCCTGGGAAAGTTGGTTTAGTAACTAATACTAAAACATCTAATGGGTCCCCATCTAAAGCTAAAGTTTCTGGAATGAATCCGTAATCTGCTGGATACATCATTGAAGAGAATAACATTCTATCGAAACGCATTCTTTTTAAATCGAAATCATACTCATATTTGTTTCGGCTTCCTCTTGGAATTTCTACCAAAACATCAAACGTTGTTATTTTGTCTGCTGTCATTTTTATTTATTTTTCGGGCGCAAAGGTAGGGAAAAGTTAGGAGTTGGATGTTGGAAGTTGGAAGTTTTTTTGAAAAATTAACGATTTCTTTTTCTTAGATAATGATGCCATAACAAATAGGTGGCCAAGGAACGATATGGTTTCCAATTATTCGCATGAGTTTCCATTTCTTCTAAGGTTTCAGTTTGGAAAAGTTCGCGCATGGTATGTTGTACTGCAATATCTCCGATAGGAAAAACATCTTTCTTTTCTAAACAAAACATTAAGTATACTTGAGCAGTCCATTTACCAATCCCTTTTAGTTGAATTAGTTCGGCATATACCTCATTTTCTGATTTCGAATGGAAACTTTCTAAATTAATTTTATTTTCTTCAATACAAAGAGCTAGGTTTTTGATATAACTTATTTTTTGTCGAGATACACCACAAGATTTTAATTCTTCATCAGAAGCTTCAAGTAATAATTTTGGTGTGAAACCATTTAGGTAACTTTCAATTTTATCATAACAAGCTTTTGCTGAAGCAATAGAAACTTGTTGCTCTAAAATTAATTGAGAAAGTGCTATAAAACCAGATGGGCGAGTGGTTATATTCGGATTTCCATAGTTGTCAATAATTTCTTGAAACTTGGGTTCGAGTTGTAGTATTTCGGTTAAATCGGATAGCATTTTTATGATTTTATTTCACGCAGATTGAAGGGATTTAAAAAAAGATTTTTTTTTCGAAGAACTACAAATAATTATTAGCCGTGGTTGTAGCGACATCCTTTTTGATTCGTTGCCTGAGGTGTCACAATGAGCTTGTCGAAGGCAACGAAATAAAAAGATATAGCGAAAGACGCGAAGTTTAGTTTTTATGAAACCAATTTTTATGCTTATTAGAAATAGAAACCAAAACCAACACGTACCGTAAAAGTTCGTGCTTCTGGCATGTTGAAATAACTTCCACGCCAAGCTGCATCAATACGCATTACTTTGAATATATTTCCGATTCCAGCCGAATATTCATAATAACCATTAACTGGAGCGATATAATTTTGTCCAGATGCGTTAATTGCTTTGTTTTCATCGGAAACAGAGCCGTAAACCATTTTTGCGCCAATAATTTCTCTCCAATTTAATTTTCTTAACATAGGAACTCTGGCGAATAATTTACCATTGAAATTATGTTCTAAATGTAGTGAAGTATATTGATCGGCTACAAAATCATAATAGTTTAATAAATTATAGGTATTGTCGATAATAAAATATGATTGATTACCAGGAATAATTCCCATCAGAGATAAAGGAACTGTTCCGAAGGTTTTACCCACTTCTAAAGTGGTAAATAATCTTCCAAAACCACCAATTAATAAAGGTTGACGATAATACATTTGTAATTTCGAATAATTGAAATCGCTATTTAAAACACCTTTTAATCCTTGAGAATAACTTACGAAAACTCTAGGGTAATTTAAATCTACATCAATTCTGTCAACTCCATATCCAACCATTTTACGTTTTGGCGTATAGTTGATAAGAAAATTAACTTCCGATTGAGTTACTTTATTTGCGGTTACAGTATGTGTATTGTCTGTAAAATAATCAATATTAAATTCTGGTGAGGCTGAAGACAACGTTCTGTAAGAGAAACTACTTTCAAAAATTAAATTTTTTAAAGGCTCAATTTCAAAACCTAAATTGGTTAAGTTTACATTGGTTAATTTATTGTTTGTACCGCTTGAGAAGAAAGATGACGAAGCAAAACTTCTACCTAAAACATCGTTAGATGTGGTTAAACTTACGCCAATTTGTTCTACATCTCGGCGGTTTCCTAGTGACACTATAAACCTTTTTTTCTTATTCAACATTACTCTGGCGTTGATACCATATTTCATTTTATCGTCTTTAAAGCCATAAGCAGTATAACCTTGAATTCTCCACGGATCGTTTGGTCCGAAATACGTTCTTCCTCCTAAGCGAATACGTTGACCTTCCACATTATTATAACCAAAAGTGGAGAAAATTGGGCCGATATCAAATTTTCCAACCTGAATATAACCACTTCCTAAAATAGAAACTAAGTTGTAAATGCGTTTAATTTTTGGGACTGTTTTAAGCGTGTCGAGCATTTCATAAATTCCTTTTTCATTAGAATTTAAGCTTTCAAAACGGTTTTGCTCCCAATAATCTTCAGATTTGGTATAAATTTCTTTGTCGAAAGTATTGACATCTTCTCTGTAAAATTTATCATCTTGAGGTTGGTTAAAAACGTGGTTTTTGAACATAGTGGTTCTTTTTCCGTACATTCCTTTGGAACCTTCTTTTTTTGTTACTGCAAAATCGGTCATCATGTGATCACGTTTCAGTAAGAAAACAGAATCGTTTAGTACATCAAATTCTTGTTCAATATAAATATCGCGAACCCAGTTAATATTGGCGCTTTTACTGGCTTCTAAGTTGATGCTTTTTATAGCATAAGTAGAATCATTTACCCAAAAATCACCTTTAAAAGTTAATTCGTTTTTTCTTCTTGGATAATAAACAATGTTGTAACACCATTTATTGTCGATAAAACTACTATCTGCTAAAACATAGTTGTAAACTTGAATTCCGGTTCTCGATAATGGACTTACAAAATCTTTATCGAAGAATTTTAAATAGTTATTATAGATGTCGTAATCGGCGTATAAGTCTTTTAAAAATGCGTTTACTCCATCATTATTAGCATTTCCAAAACCAGAATATTTGTTGGCTTGAAGTACGTCTTTTGTTCTATTTTTTTCGTTATCACCATATACTTTACTCATGGTTTCATTAATGAAAATAGGTAAGAAATTTTTACCTGTAATGGCTGAAGTATCTACGTGTTGAAAAATAAATTCTACATTTTTGAAAATTTTACTTTTCATAAATGCGCTATCTATAGAGTTGATATCAAATTCGATTTTTTCGTATTTATCGTATTGATAATGTTTGAATTGGTGTAATCCGTTTTTCTTTTTTCTTTCCCAAATTTTGCGTAAAATATCAATTGCTGGATTATTTTTTTTAGATGTTTTCCCTCCGTAAATTTTTACTTCGGCAATTTCAGTAGAATTTTCTAAAACAATTTTCAAATCGTAATTATGTTCTCCAGAAAGCTCTATATCTTTATTTTTATAACCAACAAAGGAAATGGTTAAAGTAGTATATGTTTTTTTAGATTCTAGGTAAAATTTTCCATTTTCGTCTGCAATAACACCTTCAGCAGAATTTTTAAAGGCTACAGTTGCATAGGCAATAGGTTGATTGGCATCATCTAAAATCACACCGCTTACTTTTGTTTGAGAGAAAGCAATGGCTGATATAAAAAATATAAAGGCAAATAGTTTTTTCATTATTATATTTATTAAAAAAAAATCCCGACATAATCGGGATTCAAATATACTTTTTTTTAGATTAATTTTCGAATCTAAAATAGTCAATATTATTTATATAGTACTTTTTTAACAGCTTTAACTACATCTTCGCTATTTGGCAACCATTCTTTTAATAAAGTTGGAGAGTATGGAGCTGGTGTATCTGCAGTTGTGATACGTTGAACAGGTGCGTCTAAATAATCGAAAGCACGCTCTTGAACCATATATGTAATTTCTGAAGCAACTGAAGCGAATGGCCATGCTTCTTCTAAAACTACTAATCTATTTGTTTTTTTAACCGAATTAATGATTGCGTCATAATCCATAGGACGAACCGTTCTTAAATCGATGATTTCACAAGAAATACCTTCTTTCGCTAATTCATCAGCGGCCGTGTAAGCTTCTTTAATTATTTTTCCAAATGATACGATTGTTACATCAGTTCCTTCACGTTTTACGTCGGCAACTCCTAATGGAATAATGTATTCTCCATCTGGCACTTCACCTTTGTCACCATACATTTGTTCAGATTCCATAAAAATAACTGGATCGTTATCTCTAATAGCAGCTTTTAATAAACCTTTTGCGTCGTAAACATTACTTGGAACCACAACTTTTAAACCTGGAGTATTGGCAAACCAGTTTTCAAATGCTTGTGAGTGTGTAGCTCCTAATTGCCCAGCAGAAGCAGTTGGTCCACGGAAAACCATTGGCATAGGAAATTGTCCTGCCGACATTTGACGCATTTTTGCAGCGTTATTAATAATTTGATCAATTCCAACTAAACAGAAATTGAACGTCATGTATTCTACAATTGGTCTGTTTCCGTTCATGGCAGAACCTACGGCAATACCTGCAAAACCAAGCTCTGCAATTGGTGTGTCGATAACTCTTTTTGGACCAAATTCATCTAACATTCCTTTTGAAGCTTTGTAAGCTCCATTATATTCAGCAACTTCTTCACCCATTAAATACACCGATTCATCTCTGCGCATTTCTTCACTCATCGCCTCTGCAATTGCTTCTCTAAACTGTATTGTTCTCATAAATTAATTCTAAAACTTAGTGAAAGGCAAAAATAATAAAATTTAATGAGTACTGTCATGATTATTAAATAATTTTATTCAACGTATTTCTTTATTAATAAATTAATGAATCGATGTTTTAAATGAATAAAATTATATTATTCATAAAAATCATACAACTTATGTAAAAAAACAGCATTTTATATGCGCGCATAGTATTTTTTTAAAACATTTTTTGTATTTTCGTCCCATCAATATAAAAAATGTAATAATGAAAATATTAGTTTGCATCAGCCATGTGCCTGATACTACTTCAAAAATTAATTTTGTTAATAACGATACAGAATTTGATACAAATGGTGTACAATACGTTATTAACCCTAATGATGAATTCGGATTAACTAGAGCTATTGTTTTAAAAGAACAAACGGGTGCTCAAGTAACTGTTGTTAACGTTGGTGGAACTGACGCGGAAGCTACTTTAAGAAAAGCTTTAGCTATTGGAGCTGACGAAGCTATCAGAATTAATACAAATCCTACTGATGGTTTATTTGTGGCTAAGCAATTAGCAAATGTTGTAAAAGATGGTGGTTACGATTTAATTATTGCTGGTACAGAATCTATCGACTATAATGGTGGGATGGTTCCAGGAATGTTAGCAGGGTTATTAGGTTATAATTTTGTGAATTCTTGTATTGGTTTAGAAGTTTCAGGTAATGAAGCAACTACAATCAGAGAAATTGATGGTGGTAAAGAAACAGCTACTGCAAGTTTACCATTAATTGTTGCGGGTAAAAAAGGTTTAGTGGAAGAAAAAGACTTAAGAATTCCAAATATGAGAGGGATTATGACGGCAAGAACTAAAGCTTTAAATATTGTGGAACCAACTGGTGATGCCAATGCAACTTCTACAGTTAAATTTGAAAAACCAGCTGCTAAATCTGCTGTAAAATTAGTTAGTTCAGATAATTTAGATGAGTTAATTAACTTGTTACATAACGAAGCGAAAGTAATCTAATTTGTAAATCACAAATCGTAAATAATAAACATATGTCAGTTTTAATATATACAGAATCAAATGACGGTAAATTCAAAAAAGCAGCTTTTGAAATTGCCTCTTATGCCAAAAAAGTAGCAGATATGTTGGGAACAACTGTAACTGCAGTTACAATTAACGCTTCAGATAATACGGCTTTGTCTGCTTACGGAGTAAGTAAAGTATTGAAAGTAACTAACGATAAATTAAATTCATTTAGTGCTAAAGCGTATGCAGATGTTATCAAACAAGCAGCTGAAAAAGAAGGTACTAAAGTAATTGTTTTAGAATCAACAACAGATAGTTTACACATTGCACCATTAGTAGCAGTAAACTTAAATGCTGGTTTTGCTTCTAATGTAATAGGAGCGCCAATTAGTGTGGCTCCATTTCAAGTAAAAAGAAATGCTTTTTCAAACAAAGCGTACAATATTTCAGAAATTGCAACAGATGTAAAAGTTTTAGCACTTTCTAAAAATTCATTCGGTTTAGTGGAATCTTCAGCTACATTAACAGAAGAAGATTTTTCACCAGTTTTATCTGATGCAGATTTCGGAGTAAAAGTGACTAATTCGGAAAAAACTACTGGAAAAGTTACTATTGCTGATGCAGAAATTGTAGTTTCTGCAGGAAGAGGAATGAAAGGTCCAGAAAATTGGGGAATGATTGAAGAATTAGCTTCTGTGCTTGGTGCTGCAACAGCTTGTTCGAAACCAGTTTCAGATATTGGATGGAGACCACATGCGGAACACGTTGGACAAACTGGAAAGCCAGTAGCTGCAAACTTATATATTGCAGTTGGTATTTCTGGAGCTATTCAACATATTGCAGGAATCAATTCATCTAAAGTAAAAGTAGTAATCAACTCAGATGCAGAAGCGCCTTTCTTTAAAGTTGCAGATTATGGTGTAGTTGGTGATGCTTTTGATGTAGTTCCAAAATTGATTGAAAAATTAAAAGCTTTTAAAGCGGCAAACGCATAATTTTTTATATATTGTGCCTCCTAAAAAAGGCTATCTAAGTAAGGTAGAAATATCTGTATTTAGATAGCCTTTTTATTTTATAGAAAATATTTTTATAGTACATTTGAATAAAGTTTAAGTACAAAATGAGTTTAGTAAAATTAACCATTAAAGGGATATCTTATAGTCAAACACAAAATGGAGCCTATGCTTTAATTTTGAATGAAGTGGATGGAGATAGAAAGTTGCCAATTGTAATAGGTGCATTTGAAGCGCAATCCATTGCTATTGCTCTTGAAAAAGAAATAAAACCTCCTCGTCCTTTAACACACGATTTATTTAAAACTTTTGCAGATAAGTTTGAAATTGTGGTGAAACAAGTCATTATTCACAAATTAGTTGATGGTGTTTTTTATTCAAGTATTATTTGTGAAAGAGAAGGTATTGAAGAAATTATTGACGCTAGAACTTCTGATGCTATTGCTTTAGCCTTGCGATTTAATGCGCCAATTTTTACCTATAAAAACATATTAGATAAGGCCGGGGTGTATTTAAATTTAGGCCCTCAAGAAGGAAATCCAAATGATCCAAATGATGAAGGAGTGCTATCTGAAACAGAAACGTTTGGTGAAGAAAGTGCAGATCCAAAAGATATGTATGCTAACAGTTCTTTAGAGGAATTACATAATTTACTAGACGAAGCCATTCAGAACGAAGACTACGAAAAAGCAGCAATAATTAAAGAAGAAATAGATAAAAAAGAAAGTTAACTCAACCATAACACTCGAGGCGTAGCCGAACTGAATGGAGCGCAGCGAAATTAAACACGCAACAACAACTAAAAAAAGCAAAGATTTTATAAAAAACAATTTATTTATGAGTATTAAATTTAGATTGACAATTATGAACTTTCTCCAATTCTTTGTTTGGGGAGCGTGGTTGATTTCATTAGGTGGGTATATGTTTGAAACTTTCGGTAAAGCGGAAGCTACTTCAATTGGACTTTCAATAGGTAGAACCTACGGTTCTATGGGATGGGCAAGTTTATTCATGCCAGCTTTATTAGGAATTATAGCCGACAAATATGTAAGTGCTCAAAAAGTACTAGGAATTGCTCATATTTTAGCTGGGATTTCGATTTATTTCGCCGCAACAGCTACCAATTCAACTGAAATGTATTGGATTATTTTTGCAACAAGCTGTTTTTATATGCCTTCCATTGCACTTAACAACTCGGTAAGTTATGCTATTCTTAATAAATATAGTTTTGATGTTCAAAAAACATTTACTCCAATTCGCGTTTGGGGTACAGTTGGTTTCATTTTAGCTATGTGGATTACAGATTTAACTGATTGGAAATCATCTTCTGTGCAGTTTATTTTTGCTTCAATTGCAATGATTATGACAGGTGTTTTCTGTTTTACTTTACCAGATGTTCCAGCAGAAAATAAAAACGAAAATCAATCTTTATCAAGTAAATTTGGATTAGATAGTTTCGTGCTTTTCAAACAAAGAAAAATGGCAATTTTCTTCATTTTTGCGATGCTACTTGGTGCTTCTTTACAAATTACCAATATGTTTGGTGATACGTTTATTAGAAGTTTTGGAAGTATTGAAGAATATAAAAATACTTTTGGTGTACAACATTCGGTGTTCATCATTTCATTATCTCAAATTTCAGAAACATTATTTATTTTAACGATTCCGTTTTTCTTAAGAAAATTTGGTATCAAACAGGTAATGTTATTTAGTATGGTTGCTTGGGTATTACGATTTGCATTATTTGGAATTGGAAATCCAGGTTCGGGAGTAATCTTCCTAATTTTATCAATGATTGTTTACGGAATGGCATTTGATTTCTTTAATATTTCAGGTTCATTATTTGTTGAAAAAGAAACAGACAGTAAAATGAGATCAAGTGCTCAAGGATTATTCATGTTAATGACAAATGGAATTGGTGCTATTATCGGTGGAGAATTTGCGGGTAGAGTCGTAACTCACTTTACTCAAAATGACACCGTTCAATGGTCAAATGTTTGGTATACATTTGCAGGATATTCTTTAGTAATTGCAATTTTATTCGCCTTTATTTTCAAACACCAACACAATCCAAAAGACGTAGAATCATTTAATCATTAACACTTCGACAGGCTCAGTGTGACAAAATAAATATAATACAAAATGAAACAATACCACGATTTAGTAAAACACGTATTAGAAAACGGAACTCAAAAAGGAGACCGAACAGGAACAGGAACTATTAGTGTTTTTGGTTACCAAATGCGTTTCGATTTAAGTGAAGGTTTTCCGATGGTTACAACTAAAAAGCTGCACTTAAAATCGATTATTCACGAATTATTGTGGTTTTTAAAAGGAGAAACCAATATTGCCTATTTACAAGAAAATGGTGTGAAAATTTGGGATGCTTGGGCTGATGAAAATGGTAATTTAGGGCCCGTTTATGGACACCAATGGAGAAATTGGAATAGTGAAGAAATTGATCAAATTACAGAATTAATTGAAACACTAAAAACGAATCCAAATAGCCGTAGAATGTTAATTTCAGCATGGAATCCTTCGGTTTTGCCAGACACTACGGTTTCATTTTCAGAAAATGTTGCTAACGGAAAAGCAGCTTTACCACCATGTCATGCTTTCTTTCAATTTTATGTTTCAGATGGAAAATTATCTTGTCAATTATACCAACGAAGCGCTGATATTTTCTTAGGAGTGCCTTTTAACATTGCGTCTTATGCCTTATTAAACATGATGATTGCTCAAGTTTGTGGTTTAGAAGCAGGTGAATTCATTCATACTTTTGGGGATGCTCATATTTATAACAATCACATAGAACAAGTGAATTTGCAATTGAGCAGAGAACCTAGAAAATTACCAACTATGAAACTAAATCCGAATGTGAAAAATATTTTTGATTTTACATTTGACGATTTCACTTTAGAAGGTTATGAACCACATGAACATATTAAAGGAGCCGTTTCTGTTTAAAACATTATGAAGAAAATTATTATTGCCTTTTTTTTATTTTTTAGCTTAACTACATTAGGTCAAAGTTCGAATGATAAAGTAGTTTATTTAGACTCTTTATTCAACGAAACGGATTCCATTAATTCTGTCGGAAAAAGAGTTATCAAAGATTATTATATAGAAAAAGAAATTTATACTCTTGAAGAATTCTTTAAAGATAAGATCATGCTCTCTGCACAAGTTTCCAATAAAGATATACTAATTAAAAATGGAAAATTTACGACTTATTATGAAAATGGGAATAAAAGAAAAATGGGGTATTACCTAAAAAACATGCTAATTGGAAATGCTACAGAATGGTATGAAAACGGAAATATTAAAGGAGAATATAGTTATGAATCAAAAAATATAGAATCCGAAGCGATTGTTTTAAATTTTTGGGATGAAGACGGTGTCCAAAAAGTTAAAGATGGAACTGGAGATTACTCATTTGAACTTGGATTTAAAACGAAAGAAATTAGTATCAGCGGTAAAGTAGAAAAAGGATTGCTCCATGGGAAATGGACTACCAAACTTGGAGATTTTCCTTATTTTGAAGAATACTATAATAATGGAAAATTGTTAAATGGAGTAAGAAAACAATCCAATAATGAATCTTTTTATTACACAGAAGTAGCTATACAACCACAACCAATTGGCGGATTGAATGAATTTAGAGCCATGATTGGTTCAAAAATTAAAACTAAAAAGCAAAAAACTGCCATTCAAGGAACAGTAATCGCTAAGTTCATTGTCGACTCAAATGGCAAAATTCAAAATCCAGTTATTATTAAAAGCTTAAATGATTACTTTGATAATCAATTGATTAATATTTTAAATAATTGTGATAATTGGTCACCTGGTATGTATAGAGGTTTAGCGGTTAAAGGACATTTTACAATACCTGTTACTGTTAAAGTTGAAGAAACGAATTAAGTTGTCATTAACAGTTTTTGCATAAAAAATAACACTTTAAATTTTGACTGCATGAAAGTGTGTAAGTTTTTCTTAATTCTATTTGTATTTACAAATTTTTTATTGGCTCAAGAAGCTGTTGAGGTGGAAAAATTTGGGAAAAATCCTGGGAATTTAAAAATGTTTGCATACAATCCATCACCTTCTGATGTTGCTAAAAAACCATTACTTGTTATGCTTCATGGATGTACGCAAAGTGCAAAAGAAGTTGCCGAATTAACAGGCTGGAATAAGTTAGCCGCAAATAATAATTTCGCTGTTATTTATCCACAACAAAAATTTATCAATAATCCCAATCATTGTTATAATTGGTATCTTAAAAACGATGTCGATAAAGGAAAAGGAGAATGTGAATCTATCTACGAAATGATTCAGTTTGCAATATCCAACTACAATATAGATGTAAATAAAATCCATATTACGGGTTTGTCTTCTGGAGCTTCCATGACAATGGCAATGATTGCAACGCATCCTGAAACTTTTCAAAATGCAGCCGTTTTTTCAGGTGGAGGTTATAAAATTGGTATGGGTTTATTTGATGGAATTCAGGCTATGTCGGGAGATATAAAATTGAGTCAAAACGAGCTTGTTACTTTAGTTAAAGAACAAAATCCAAACTACAATGGAACTTACCCAAATCTTATTATTTATCAAGGAAAAGAAGATCCGCTTGTTAATTTTAAAAATGCAAATATAATTGTAAGCCAGTGGGCTGGTGTCCAAAAAATAGATACAATTCCTGATAAAATTGAAAATTCTTTTTTAGGAATTCATGATATTTGTAGAAAAGAATATCAAGATGCAACTGCTTCTCCAAAAATTATCTTGTATGAAGTTGATAATTTAGGTCACAAATTATTGATAAAGCCAGGTGATAATGAAGATGAAGGAGGGAAATCGGGTTCTTTAAGTGTAGAGAAAGGATTTCATTCTACATATCAAACCGCAAAGGAATTTGGAATTATCATTGAAAAAGATTCAGAGAAAAAATAACATACATAAATACTTACCATGCTAACCATAATCGCAGCAGCTTCAGAAAATAATGCTTTAGGAAAAGACAACCAATTGGTTTGGCATTTACCAGATGATTTTAAACGTTTTAAAAGTTTAACTTCAAATCATTATATTATTATGGGAAGAAAAACGTTTGAAAGTTTCCCAAAACCATTGCCTAACAGAACGCACGTGATTATTTCTCGCCAAAAAGAATATGATGTGCCTGAAGGATGTTTTGTAGTATCAAGTTTAGAAAAAGCCATTGATTTTTGCCCTAAAAATGAAGAAGTTTTTATTATTGGAGGTGGTGAAATTTACAAACAATCTATTGCTTTTGCAGATAAAGTAGAGCTAACTCGAGTTCATACAGAAGTTGAAGCAGATACTTTTTTTCCTGAAATTGATGAATCAATTTGGAAATTGGTTTTTGAAGAATTTCATCCAAAAGACGAAAAGCATACTTTCGATTTTACTTTTTTAACTTTTATTAAAGCAAATCGCAATTCGTAAATCGTAATTCGTAAATTTAAATTACTTTTGCTATACAAATACACAATCATGTCTGAAACTATAAAACCATATCAAGATTCCGAAAAAGGTAAGAAAGAACAAGTGGCACAAATGTTTGACAACATTTCGGAAAATTATGACGGATTAAATAAAGTTATTTCTTTAGGAACAGATGCCAATTGGAAAAAGAAGATTTTACAAATGGTTAAACTTCATAATCCGGCTACAATTTTAGATGTGGCAACGGGAACTGGTGATTTAGCAATTTTGTTTGCCGAAACTTCCGCAAAAGAAATTATAGGTTTAGATATTTCTCAAGGTATGTTAGATATCGGGAAGAAAAAAATTGAAGCCAAAAAATTAGAATCAAAAATCCAAATGGTTCTTGGTGATGGTGAAAGTATTCCATATGCAGACGATTATTTCGATGTGATTACTGTAGCTTATGGTGTGCGTAATTTTGAAAATTTAGAACAAGGGTTATCAGAAATTCTTCGTGTATTAAAACCAAACGGACTTTTTATCATCTTAGAAACTTCTGTGCCAACTAAATTTCCTTTCAAACAAGGATATTATGTGTATACAAATTTCATCATGCCAACAATAGGGAAATTGTTTTCAAAAGATAAAAAAGCGTATTCGTATTTATCAAATTCCGCACAAAATTTTCCTTTTGGTGAGGCGTTGAACAATATTTTGCGAAAAATTGGGTTTATAGATGTAAAGGATCTTCCGCAAACAATGGGAGTGGCAACAATTTATAAAGCATCAAAAAAGTAAAACATGCAATTTAAATATTTCTTTTTCATACTATTATTTTCACTATGCTCTTTTGGTCAGGGTGGAGTTTTTGGAAAAAATCCAATTATTCAACAAGAAAACCACGACAAACAAAAGATGCACTGGGGATACTTTTTGGGATTCAGTAGTTACAGTTATAAATTTGATTATTTAACCGTTGGAAAAGAAATTGATTTAAAACCATCTACAGGATTTAATGTGGGTTTAGTAGGTAATTTAAGGCTTACAGAATATTTTGACTTGCGTTTCGAACCTGGGTTTTATGCTACCCAAAGAAATTTGATTTATCCAGATATTGAAGATAGCGTAGATAGATTACGTGAAGTTAAAGCGGCTAATTTGCATTTCCCATTATTACTAAAATATTCCGCATTACGAACCGGAAATGTTAGACCTTATTTGTTAGGTGGTGTTTCAACAACTTTGAATTTAGGAAGTAATGCCAAAGCTCCAGATGATAATTATTCGAATCGATTTAGAGTAAAAACTTGGACACAAAACTATGAAATTGGTTTCGGAATCGATTTGTATTTAGAATATTTCAAATTCTCTCCATCTATTCGTGGTGTTTTTGGTATGAATGATGAGTTAATCCGTGATAATGATCCAAATAGTCCTTGGACAGGAAATATTCAATCAATGAAAACAAGAGCTGTGTTTGTGAACTTTACATTCCATTAAAAAATTTATTTGACAATTTAAGTGTTCTGAAGTTTTTGTAGAAAACTTATTTTTTTGAATTTGTTATTGCATTCTTTTAAACTCCGACAAGATTATTGCAGTAGCAGTCGCCACATTTAAACTTTCGGTAAGTTGTAAATTTCCAAAGCGTGGAATGCTAATTTTTTGAGTGACCAAACTTTCAATTGCTGCAGAAATTCCATTGGCTTCATTGCCCATTACAATAATTCCTTTAGTAGGTAATTCTGTTTTGTAAATATTTGTACCTTCCATAAAAGTTCCAAAAATTTCTACATTAGCAGTTTTTAAATATTCTGGTAAGTTCGTATATAAAACTTCTACACGAGCTAAACTTCCCATTGTAGCTTGTACTACTTTCGGATTGTAAATATCTACCGTTTCTTCCGTGCAAACAATTTTAGAAATACCAAACCAATCGCATAATCTAATAATCGTTCCCATATTTCCAGGGTCTTTTATGTTGTCTAAAGCTAATTCTAAACCAACATCCGATTTGGAATTTATTTCTTTCATTTTAAAAACGGCTAAACAATCATTAGCTGTCGTTAAAGCTGTAATTTTTTTTAACTCACTATCAGAAATTAATTCGGCACGATGTTTTTGATCAAACAAATTTTCTTTGGTAACAAATAGATATTCTAAACTAAAATTAGCCTCAATCAGTTCTTGAATTACTTTTTTTCCTTCTGCAAGGAAAAGTTGGTGTAACTTTCGGTACTTTTTTTGCTGTAAACTATTAATTAGTTTAATTTGGTTTTTGCTAACCATAAAAAATTGTATTTTTGAATAAAATTAGGTGATGGTATCACCATGATAACAACTATAAAAAAAAGCGATTACATATATGAGCTATAAAAAAGTATATTTTACATATATGAATAATCTCACATCAAAAATAGTACTATTTTTTCTTTTTGGAATAATTTTTTACTCTTGTTCGGAAGTAAGGAAAATGCAAAAGAAACAATTGCTAATTCATGATAACGAAATTATTGTTAATAGCAAATCTACAAATTCTGAAGATTTGCATAACCAGTTATATCAAAAGCCAAATAGTAAGTTGTTAGGTTTTAAACCACGTTTACAACTCTATAACTTAAGTAAAAAAAACGCCGATTCTTCTTATAATGCTTGGTTACACAAAAATCCAAAGCGTATTGATAGAATGATAAAATTGTATTCGAAGAAACAAGTTAATCGTTTAGGGAAATCGTTTTTAGTTTCAGGTTACAGTAATTTCTTCAAAGAAGTTGGTGAAGCACCATCCATTTTAGATACATCACGAGTTACAAAATCAGAGAAAAGATTATATATGTATCATTTTAATAGAGGGTATTTTAATGCAAAAGTGTCTTCTAAAATTGATTCGTTAAGAAATAGAAAAGTCAGAATCACTTACGATATAAACACTGGAAATCCTTATATAATTGACAGTATTTTTAGAAATATTGAATCGCCAATTGTAGATTCTATTTATGTTCGAATTTCAGATAAGTCATTAATTAGAGCTGGAGAAGCTTATAATGCTGAAAATATTGTAAATGAAAAAAAGCGAATCGCAACAGAATTTAGAAATCGTGGTTTGTATCATTTTCAAGAAAACTACATCAAACAACCCGATGTGGATACTATCGACAAACCAAACAATAAATTAAATATCACTTTTAATATCGGGAACAGAATTGTGAAAAAAGGCGATTCTAGTTATACTGAACCTTTTAAGTTATATAAAATTAGTAAGGTTAACGTTTTTACAGATAAACAAGTAAAAGAAAAAGCAGTAGGAATTGATAGTGTTTCGTACAAAAAAATTAATTTTTATAGTTCTGGGAAGTTAAAATACAAGCCAAAAGCCTTAACAAATGCAATTTTTATTGAAGAAGGAAAGTTATTTAGTGATCAAGATAAAACTTTAACCACAAGAGCTTTATCGAACTTAAAAGTATTTTCGTTTCCTCGAATTCAATATGTGGAAGATGCAAGTGGCGATGGTTTAATTGCGAACATTGTGTTAACACCTTTAAAAAAATACCAGTTTAATTTGAAAGGTGATTTAATGCACTCGAATATTCAACAGTTTGGTATTTCTGGATTTACAGGAATTACATTCAGGAATTTATTTAAAGGTGCAGAAATTTTAGATTTTTCACTTCGAGGAAATTTAGGAACTTCCACCGATCCAAGTATAAAAAATAGTACCAATGCCTTTTTTAATATTCTGGAATATGGAGGTGATGTGAAATTATCTTTTCCAAGAATTTTCTTTCCGATTAATACCAAAAGAATTATCAAAAAAGAAGCCTTGCCAAGTACAGCAATTACTTTAGGACTTTCGAAACAAACAAATATCGGTTTAGATAAAGAAAATTATAATGGTAGTTTTTACTACGATTGGGGTTTAAATAAAGATGAAACCAAAAAATTCCGATTTGATTTATTCAATCTACAATTTGTTCGAAATTTAAATATTGACAATTATTTTAACGTTTATAATTATTCTTATACAACATTAAATGATTTGGCTAAAATTTACAATACGAATGTAGAGTTTGTTGATGAAAATGGAGATTTGACTTTCCCTGGAGCTGTAGAATTTTTAAATCAGGTTTCTTACGGAGGAATTCCTATTAGTAATGAAGCCGATTTTAAAACCATTAACACAATTGGTGAAAGAAGAAAGCGATTAATTGAAAATAACTTAATTCTATCTTCAAGTTTTTCTTATAATTTAAGTACAAAAAGAAGTATTAATGATGTGCAGTTTTATAACATTAAAGCGAAAATTGAAAGTTCTGGAAATCTTTTAAATTTAATCGCTAAAGAAGCAGATCAACCTTTTAACGATAGTAACAAGCGTACTTTATTTGGAGTGGAATATGCACAATATGTAAAAACAGAGTTTGAATATATCAAACATTTGCATTTATATAAGAAGAGCTCAGTTGCCTTTAGATTTTTTGGAGGTTTAGCTGTTCCATACGGGAATTCAAATTCAGTGCCTTTCTTAAGAAGTTATTTTGCAGGAGGAAGTAATGATAACAGAGGTTGGCAAGCCTATTCACTTGGCCCTGGAGCAAGTAAAAGTGTTAACGATTTTAATGAAGCGAATTTCAAATTATCGGCTAATTTAGAATACCGTTTCAATATTTTTAATAGTTTAAACGGAGCTTTATTTGTAGATGCTGGAAATATTTGGAATGTTTTTGATAATGTGGAAGATGAAAAACTAATTTTTAATGGTTTTAAATCATTAAACGATACCGCTATTGGCGCTGGTTTTGGACTTAGATATGATTTTGGTTTCTTTGTACTTCGTGGCGATTTTGGTTACAAAGCTTACAATCCAGCTAAAGAATATTCTCAAAGATGGCTAAGAGATATGAACTTGTCTAAAACAGTTTTTAATATAGGTATCAATTATCCTTTCTAAAATTAATAAAATTGTTACTTTTGTATTTCGAAACAACACATAAATTATTTAAATAAAACACACACTATGGGTCATAATATCAAACCAGGAGTTGCAACTGGAAGTCAGGTTCAAGAAATTTTTAAGTACGCTAAAGAAAAAGGTTTTGCTTTGCCAGCAGTAAATGTTACTGGAAATAGCACGGTAAACGGGGTTTTAGAAACGGCTGCAAAATTAAACGCTCCTGTAATTATTCAGTTTTCAAATGGTGGTGGACAATTTAATGCCGGAAAAGGTTTGTCAAATGCAAATGAGCAATCTGCTATTTTAGGCTCAATTGCTGGGGCAATTCATATTCATACTTTGGCAGAAGCTTATGGAGCAACTGTTATTTTGCATACTGACCATTGTGCGAAAAAAATATTACCATGGATTGATGGTTTGTTAGATGCGTCTGAAAAACATTTCGCAGCAACAGGAAAACCATTATATTCTTCTCATATGATTGATTTATCAGAAGAGCCAATTGAAGAAAATATCGAACTTTGCAAACAATATCTTGCTCGTATGAGTAAAATGGATATGACATTGGAAATCGAGTTAGGAATTACTGGAGGTGAAGAAGATGGTGTAGATAACTCTGATGTAGATAGTTCTAAATTATACACACAACCAGAAGAAGTGGCCTATGCGTATGAAGAATTAATGAAAATTTCTCCACGTTTTACAATTGCAGCAGCTTTCGGAAATGTACATGGTGTTTACAAGCCAGGAAACGTGAAATTAACTCCGAAAATTTTAAAAAATTCTCAAGAGTTTGTTCAAAATAAATTCAATACAGGTCCGAATCCAGTAGATTTTGTTTTCCATGGTGGTTCTGGTTCAACTTTAGAAGAAATTAGAGAAGCCATTTCTTACGGAGTAATTAAAATGAATATTGATACCGATTTACAATTCGCTTTCACAGAAGGTGTTAGAGATTATGTAACTGCAAATATAGATTACTTAAAAACACAAATTGGAAATCCAGAAGGGGATGATGTTCCAAATAAAAAATATTACGATCCAAGAAAATGGGTTCGTGAAGGAGAATTAACTTTCAATAAAAGATTAGAGCAGGCATTTGCCGATTTAAATAACGTAAACACATTATAATTAACAATTGATGATTGACAATTAATAATTTATTCATTGTCAATTATTCATTATCCATTAAAATTATGGCTTGGTTTAAAAGAAAAGAAAAAGGTATTACTACCGCAACTGAAGATAAAAAAGATGTTCCTAAAGGGTTATGGTACAAATCACCAACAGGAAAAATTGTTGATTCAGATGAATTAGAAAGAAATTTATGGGTAAGTCCAGAAGACGATTATCACGTAAGAATTGGTAGTGCTGAGTATTTTAAAATCTTATTTGATAATAATGAATTTGAAGAATTAGATGCGAATTTAACTTCTGTGGATTCATTGAAATTCGTTGATACTAAAAAATACAGCGAGCGTTTAAAAGAAGTAACTCAAAAAACGAAATTAAAAGACGCAGTAAGAACTGCAGTTGGAAAATCAAAAGGTAACGATATCGTTATTTGTTGTATGGATTTCGCTTTTATTGGTGGTTCAATGGGAGCGGTTGTTGGTGAAAAAATTGCTCGTGGAATTAACTATTCTATGAAGCATAAATTACCATTCGTAATGATTTCAAAATCGGGTGGAGCTCGTATGATGGAAGCGGCACAATCGTTAATGCAGTTAGCAAAAACTTCTGCAAAATTAGCACAGTTAGCTGACGCGCAATTGCCATACATTTCTTTGTGTACTGATCCAACAACTGGTGGAACAACAGCTTCTTATGCGATGCTTGGAGATATCAATATTGCTGAGCCTGGAGCTTTAGTTGCCTTTGCTGGGCCACGTGTAGTAAGAGATACAACGGGTAAAGATTTGCCAGAAGGTTTCCAAACATCGGAATTTTTATTAGATCACGGTTTCTTAGATTTTATTTCTCATAGAAAAGAATTAAAAGATAAGATTAACATGTATATCGACTTGATTTTAAATCAAGAAATTAGATAAAATAAAAAATCCCGTCTAGTTATAAATAATAAGACGGGATTTTTTTATAAATATTTCAGAATAATTAGATTCCGAAAGCTGTTTTGATATCAGCAACTCTGTTTAATTTTTCCCATGTGAATAATTCAACTTCTAAAGTTTTCACATCACCATTTGGAGATTTAAACGTTTTAGTAACCACTTCATTTTTACGTCCCATGTGTCCGTATGCAGCAGTTTCGCTATAAATTGGAGTTCTTAATTTTAAGTTTTGCTCAATTGCATATGGTCTTAAATCAAATAATTCTGCCACTTTATCAGCAATTTGAGAATCAATTAAACCATTTTTAGCAGTACCATATGTATTTACATAAATATTACATGGTTTAGCTACACCAATTGCATAAGAAACTTGTACTAAAACTTCACTAGCTACACCAGCAGCTACTAAATTTTTAGCAATGTGTCTTGCTGCATAAGCAGCACTTCTGTCTACTTTACTTGGGTCTTTTCCAGAGAAAGCACCACCACCGTGAGCTCCTTTACCACCATAAGTATCAACGATAATTTTTCTACCTGTTAATCCAGTATCTCCGTGTGGTCCACCAATTACGAATTTTCCTGTCGGATTAATGTGGTACTCAATTTTGTCGTTAAATAAGTGTGCGTATTGCGGATATTTAGCTAAAATTCTTGGAATTAAAATCTCAATAATATCTTTCTTGATTTTTGCTAACATTGTAGCTTCTTCATCGAAATCATCATGTTGAGTTGAAACTACAATAGAGTCAATTCTTACTGGGTGATTTTCATCATTATATTCTAATGTTACCTGAGATTTTGCATCAGGACGTAAATAAGTAATTGCCGAATTTTCTCTTCTTAATTCTGCTAATTCTTGTAATAGTTTATGAGACAAATCTAATGCTAATGGCATTAAATCTTCCGTTTCGTTTGTAGCGTAACCAAACATAATTCCTTGGTCACCTGCCCCTTGTGCATTAGCCTTCGATTCGAAATCTGTTGCAGCAGCTCTGTCCACACCTCTATTAATGTCATCAGATTGATCGTGAATAGCAGATAAAACTCCACAAGAATTTGCTTCAAACATATATTCGCTCTTTGTGTAACCAATTTTCTTAATTACATCACGAGCAATAGTTTGTACGTCTAAATAAGTAGTTGATTTTACTTCACCAGCTAAAATTACTTGACCAGTTGTTACTAAAGTTTCACAAGCTACTTTTGACGATGGGTCAAATGCTAAAAAGTTGTCAATTAATGCGTCACTAATTTGATCTGCAATTTTATCTGGATGTCCTTCGCTCACAGATTCTGACGTAAATAAATATGCCATAATTATAAAATATAAATTATATTAATAATAACGAAAAAATTGCAAGGAAATACTAAAGGAGGGATTTTCTGCTTTAGCATTTTTTTTAATACTGAAATAATTTCAATATCAAGAGGTTGCAATCAGTTCAAATTTTTCCTCTTCTTAAATTCTGGCGCAAAGTTATAAAATCAATTTGAATTACAAATCATTATTTTTAATATTTTAATTTATCTTGAAATTTTCTAATGCTTTTTTGGATATTTTAATAAAAAAAGCATAACTCAAATCGAATTTAAATAGATAAAAAATCTAATAAAACATTTTTAATTAGTAAAATTTAGATAATTTAACTACAATATTTATTTATTTAGAAAATTATTCTATTTTTGCCTCGTTAAAAAATAACAACATGCAAACTGTGAATAATAAAATGATGATGCAAATGATGATGTGGAAATTTTCCGCAGAGTACTCTATTTGTTAAATCTAAATTAATCATATAAATAGACCTCTGCTTTTTTTGTAGAGGTTTTTTTTTGTCTAAACTTAAAACAATTATAACATGCAACTTGAAACTTTATTAGCTAATATATCGCAACATTCCAATTTGGTGGATTCTTATGGTGCCACGCATTTGCCAATTTATAATACCGCAACATTCGATCAAAAACGTCAATTTCCAAATAATAAAAATTACGATTATTCGAGAACTGATAATCCAACTCGAAATGCTTTAGAAGATATTTTTGCCATTGCGGAAAACGGTGTGGGTTGTGTTTGTACCAACACAGGTGTTTCTGCTTTGGCTTTATTGTTTGATGCGGTTCTAAAATCTAGTGATACTATTTTGGTAGAAAGAGATTGTTATGGAGGAACCTACAGATTATTGAATATTTTATTAGAAAAATACGAGGTTAAAACGTGTTATGCAGATTTTACTAATTTATATGAAGTGGAAAATGTGTTGCAACAAAACAAAATTAAATTGATTTTATGTGAATCGCCAACGAATCCAAGTTTGAAAATTGTCGATTTAAAAGCAGTTGCTGAATTAAGTAAAAAATACAACACGCTTTTTGCTGTAGATAATAGCATGGCAACATTTGCCTCGCAAAAACCTTTAGATTTAGGAGCGGATTTTTCACTTTTTTCTGCTACCAAATTTATTTCTGGTCATGGAAGTGTTGTTGCTGGTGCAATTGTTGCAAAATCTGAACATTGGGCAGAACGATTGAATTATTTCTCCAATGCCAACGGAAGAGCACAAAGTCCGTTTGATGTTTTTCTTGTGTCGCTAGGTTTACCAACTTTGGTATACAGAATGAAAACACAAGAGCAAAGTGCGATTCGACTTTCAGAATTTTTAAATTCTTTAGACGATATTTTGGAAGTGAAATTTCCTGGTTTGCCCTCGCATCCTCAATATGAATTAGCAAAAAGTCAGATGGAAATTATTCCTTCTGTTTTAACAATAACATTAAAATCTCCAGAAAAAGCAGAACAATTAATTCGCGAAACCAAATTATTTGGCGAAAAAGTATCTTTTGGAACATCCGATTCACGATTGGAAATTCCATCAAAAATGAGTCACGCCACATATTCAGAAGAAGATTTAAAAAAGATTGGTTTAACACACGCTACTGTTAGAATTTCGGTCGGATTGGAAAATACCAACGATTTAATTGCTGATATTCAACAGGCTTTAAAAATAGAAACAACAAAATGTGTATAGTATTAAACGATTATTTTTGCGAAATTCCATGTGGTGAAACGCTTCCTATCGATAATCCGCATGCGGTTTCGGTGAGTTTGCCAAGAATTCAAGATGTTGTTGGGTATGAAGAAGGGAAATCAGTAGTTGTTAATAAAATGAAATCGGGTTACCCGCGTTTTTTTACCAATCCGTTTGTCAAACAATTAACGCAATTTATCAAAGAAAAGTATCAAATTTCAGATAATGAAAAACTGATTCCAATTACTTCAATTCATGCTAAAATTATAATTGAAAAAACATTCAATGTTACTTTTGAAAGTATCGAAGAAAAATATAAAAATGTGTTTTTAATTGTTAATTCCAATGATAAAAATTTAAAAAAATATGCCGATTTTATTCGAAATGCAGGTTTAATTATCAGTTCTAGAAAAGCGGAAGAAACCTTGTATAAATATAATTTAATTGATACTGTATTTGTTGAAGAAACTGAAAAAGAGAAAAAAGCGATTTCCGCTATAAAAAATACGTTAAGTGAAGCATACGGAACATCCATAAAGAACATAGTTTTGTCTAATTGTGGAATGAATGCTTTATATACGGCAACCGAAGTGTTGGTTTCAGTTCAAAAACAATTTTGGAAAACAGAAGTGGTGCAATTGGGCTGGTTGTATGTAGATACAATGGAAATTATCGAAAGAAAGGAGAATTCTCATGTTCAAATTAATGTATTCGATTTAGTTCAACTTGAAAAATGGTTAGAAAAAAATCATAAAAAAGTAGCAGTGCTTGTAACGGAAGTTGTCAGTAATCCACTTTTAGAATGTGTAGATTTGCCAAAATTATACGAGTTATGTTCGCGTTTTTCAATTAAACTGCTTGTTGATAATACGTTAGCAACGCCATATTGTGTTGAAGTTTTACCATATTGCGACGTGGTAGTGGAAAGTCTAACTAAATTCGCTTGCGGGAATGCCGATTTACTTTTCGGTGCAATTATTGTTAATGATAAATCTTTAATTTCTTTAGTTTCTGAAAACGTAATTCCGCCTTTTGAAGGGGAAATTAAAAGATTAGGTTTTGAAATTTTAGATTACGAAAGTCGTGTAAACAGAATTTCTGAAAACACCATTTTGCTTTATGATTATTTGAAAACTCGACCTGAAATTGCTGAAATAAAATCTGTTTTTCATCAAGATTCAGTAAGTAATTTTACTAAAATCCAGAAGAATAATTTGGTTCCTGGTTTGTTATCAGTGGTTTTTGAAGAGAATTTTACGCATTATTATGATAAATTGCAATTGGCTAAAGGTCCGAGTTTAGGGACAGAATTTACGCTCGCAATGCCTTATGTGTATTTAGCGCATTACGATTATTTAAAATCGGAAAGTGGTTTAAATAAACTAAAGGAATTAGGAATTAGTCCGAATTTGTTGCGAGTTTCTGTTGGATTAGAGCCAATTGAAGAAATTATAAATGCTTTTAAATTGGTTTTCGAATAGTTGAAAAGAAAAATTATCTAATAAATAGTTTAAAATAAAAATATTAATCTAATTTAAAGATATAAAATAATAAAAATTAGAAAATTAATCTACAAAATTTGGTTAAATAGAAAATTTATCTATCTTTGCCACATAATTAAAAGAAACGAAAATGATATTTACAGTTAGCAATATGTGTTGTTGTATGGGGAAAATTTCCACAGAGACGACTATTGCCTAATTTTAAATTCTAAAAATAGCCTTAAGCCTCTGTATTTGCAGAGGCTTTTTTTTTATCCAAAACTTAAAAATTAAAAAAATAAAATGACTACAAAATCTTTAAAATATACAGTTTCAACTTTAGTTTGTTGTGCGTGCTTACTCAAAAAGGAGCCGTAACACTGTATTTGTATATATAATCAACACAATGCTAAGAGCTCCTTCAATCTGAAGGAGCTTTTTTTTAAACCAAAATTAGAATGAAAAATATCTTATTAAAAATAATCTCTGAAAGTAAAAACTTGGAAGAAAAACTAAAACAAATAGCCGAGGCTTTTGATGGTAAAATAGTTTTTTCTACCAGTTTCGGAATCGAAGATCAAGTGATTTCTCACGCTATTTTTTCTCAAAACATTAAAAATATTGAGGTTTTTACTTTGGATACGGGTCGACTTTTTTCAGAAACGTATTCAGTTTGGGACAAAACGCAATTGCAATACAATGCCAAAATTAAAGCCTATTATCCGAATACAAATGCTATTGAAAATTTTATAAATGAAAACGGGATTAATCCTTTTTACAATTCCATCGAATTAAGGAAAGAATGCTGTTTCATAAGGAAAGTAGAACCATTAAACCGTGCATTAGTTGGAGCAACAATTTGGATTACAGGTTTACGGGCAGAACAATCGGACAATAGAAATGGGTTAAAAGAAATCGAATGGGACGAAGAAAAACAACTCTACAAATTTAATCCATTAGTAAACTGGTCAACTGATGAAGTAGTGGAATATTTAAAACAAAACGCAGTTCCATATAACACTTTACACGATAAAGGATTTGTTAGCATCGGATGTGCACCATGTACAAGAGCGATAAATCCGGGTGACGATTTCCGCGCCGGTCGCTGGTGGTGGGAAGACCAATCCAAAAAAGAATGTGGATTACATCAATAAACCTGAAACTTGAAACAAAAATAACTTGAAACAAAAAACACATGAGTCAACAACATAATTATTTAGAACAATTAGAAAACGAAGCGATTTATATTCTTCGTGAATCAGCTGCACAATTTGAGAAACCTGCCTTGCTTTTTTCTGGCGGAAAAGATTCCATTGTGTTAGTGCATTTGGCGTTGAAAGCTTTTCGACCTGGGAAATTTCCTTTTCCATTGGTACATATCGATACAGGTCATAATTTCCCTGAAGCCATCGAATTTAGAGATTATCTAGTAAATCAAATTGGCGAAAAACTAATTGTGGCTTCAGTAGAAGATAGTATCAAAAAGTACAATCTGAAAGAAACTGCTGGTCGTTTTCCTTCCAGAAATGCTTTACAAACTTATGCGCTTTTAGATGTAATTGAAGAAAATGAATTTGATGCTTGCATAGGTGGTGCCAGACGCGATGAAGAAAAAGCAAGAGCAAAAGAACGAATTTTTTCGGTTCGAGACGATTTCGGACAATGGGATCCGAAATTACAACGCCCAGAATTATGGGATATTTTAAATGGGAAAGTGAAAAAAGGGCATAATGTTCGTGTTTTTCCGATAAGCAATTGGACTGAATTAGATGTGTGGAATTACATACAAAAATACAACATCGAATTACCAAGTTTGTACTTCGGACACGAACGAGAATGTATCATCCACCAAGATAAATTGGTGGCAACGTCCAAATTCATTCAACCTTTAGAAAATGATGAGGTTGTGATTGAAAAAGTACGATATAGAACGGTTGGAGATATGACATGTACTGCCGCAGTGCCATCTCAAGCTGCAACCATTCAAGATATTATTGACGATATCATTCAAACTCGAGTGAGCGAACGCGGACAAACTCGACTAGACGATCAACTATCGGAAGCCGCCATGGAAGACCGAAAAAAACAAGGATACTTTTAAGTTGGAAGCTAGAAGATGGAAGCTGGAAGAAAAATCTAGATTTTAAACTTGAAACCTGAAACCTGAAACTTGACCCGAGGTGTAGCCGAACAGAATGGAGCGCAGCGGAATTAAACAAAAATAACCTGAAACCTGAAACAAAAGAAACAAAAGAAAATGAACACATTAAAATTCATAACAGCAGGAAATGTAGATGACGGTAAAAGTACTTTAATTGGGCGACTTTTATATGATTCTGATAGTATTCACACCGACCAATTAGGTGTGTTGCAAAAACAAACGAAACAAGAAGGTGTTGATATCGATTTGTCATTAATCACGGACGGACTCCGAGCTGAACGCGAACAAGGAATTACGATTGATGTGGCCTATAAATATTTTTCGACTAAGAAAAGAAAATTTATCATCGCAGATGCACCTGGTCACGAACAATACACCAGAAATATGATAACCGGCGCTTCTAATTCCGATTTGATTATTATTCTAGTCGATGCTCGAAAAGGGATTACAGAACAAACCAAACGTCATGCGAGTATCGGTTCGTTAATGGGAATTAAAAAAGCCATTATCGCTATCAATAAAATTGATTTGTTGAATTATTCAGAAAGCGTTTTTAATCAAATTCAATCCGATTTTGAAAGCATTAAAACAGAATTGAATTTCAACGAAGTACATTACATTCCCGTCAGTGCTTTGGTGGGCGATAATATTGTTTCGAAATCGGAAAACACGCCTTGGTATCAAGGAAAACTTTTATTGGAAACGTTAGAAAGTATCGATTTAGAAACAAATGAAAATTTAGAACCTCGTTTTCAAGTACAATGGGTCATTCGTCCAAAAGATGAAAAAAATCACGATTATCGTGGTTATGCAGGTATGGTTTTAAGTGGGAGTTATAAAGTTGGCGATACGGTAATTATTTTACCAGTAAATATTGCTTCTAAAATTGTAAAAATTGAGAAAAATTTAGAAAGCATTCAAGTGGCAAAAGCGGGTGAAAATGTAGTGTTGCATTTTGAAAATAACATTGATATTAGTCGCGGTGATACTGTCGTATTATATCATCAATTACCTACAGAATCAACTCAAATAAGCTCTTGGATTTCTTGGTTAGATAACACGCCATTGCAAGTTGGAAAAACGTATTTATTACAACACCGATTTAAAAATGTTCGCGTGAAAGTTCAAGAAGTCAATCAGAAATGGAATGTTAATAATTGGGAATTCACAAACGAAACGGATATAAAGCTAAATGACATCGCTCAAATTTGCTTACGAACCAATCAGCCTTTGTTTTATGATACTTTCGATAAAAATCCGAAATCTGGAAATGCAATTTTAATTGATGAAACGAGTAATAACACGGTTGCGGCCTTAATGTTTTTGTAATATGTCTTATTCTATTTACATCCGAAATCAAGATCGAACCAAAAGTCCAATTAACAAAAATCAGGTTGAAATTTGGGTGGATGAACTTATTAATTGGTTATTCGATATCAATCAAGAGTATAATAATTACCGATTTTTTCAAAATAAGGAAAAGTTGTTGCAGTTAAAACTTCAAGATGTTTTAGCGAAAGTGACTGAAGATACCAATCAAATTATTGTGAATTCAAATCATTTTTTTGATAGTATCGAACGAATTCATTTTGTTCTCATTAACGATTTGGAAACCATCATAAATTTTGATCCAGCAGCAAAATCGAAAGAAGAAGTTTTAATTGCTTATCCTGGTTTTTTTGCGATC
>CAMLRV010000003.1 GCA_946482495.1 uncultured Flavobacteriia bacterium | reverse complement strand
TAATAAGGCCGCTTTTTTTGCTTTTCATCGATAAATCAAGTCATTACATCGAAAAAAATTATTAAAAAATTTTAACATTAAATTGTTTTTTTGTTAAATTGCAAAAATAAATCATAATAAAAACCTCTAAACTATGAAGAATTTATTACACCTACTACTTTTTTCAACACTATTCTCAAATGCTCAAGTTGGTATTGGAACCACTACTCCTGCTGGAGCCTTAGACTTAAATCCAACTGTTGCAACTAACTATGGATTTGTGACTCCAAGAGTCGCATTAACAGCAACAAATTCACAAGCTCCTGTAGTAAATCCACAAACAGGAGTAATTCCTGCCGGAACTGTCGTCTATAATACCGCTACAGCTGGCGTATCTCCTAACAATGTTGGACCAGGATTGTATTACTGGGATGGTGCCAAATGGATTGCTTTTGCAGGATCGCCTGGAGGTTTGGATTGGTCATTGAATGGAAATACTGGAACAACTGCAGGAACTAACTTTGTTGGAACAACTGACACTCAAGACTTGGTTTTTAAAACAAATAGCGTTGAGAGAGCTAGAATATTACAAGGTGGCGCAGGCTCATTTCTAGTAAATACAACAACAGCTACAAATGCCGCTAACACTTTAGAATCTAAAGCATTAATAAACAATAGAGCTATTGCAGGATACACAACTGGAACTGGTTTAGCAATTATTGGTTCAAATACAGACCTAACAAATACTCAAGGTATTGCTCTTTTAGGAAATTTAAGTACCACAACAACATCAGCTCCAACTTCAAATTTAGTAGCTGTTCAAGGACAGGTAAGTTCAATTAGCGCAACTGCAATTAACGCATTAAATTTCGGAGGTGGAATGGGACTATACGCTCAAACTACTGGGCCAACTCCATCTTCAGCAGGCTCAAATGCTGCTATATACGCATCGCTAGATCAACCTACTGCTGGAAACCAAGATGTGGCAGCAATTATCGGTTCACAAAGCAACATCAATCAAGGAACAGGAGGTTATGCTGGTCCATTAGCTGCTGCTTCAAACTCATCCTTAGGAGGAGTTACAGGAACTTTAGCTTCAAAAGTTACAGCTTCAGCTACAGATTCTTATTTATTTGGTGTAATTGGTGATGTATTACGTGACTCTAGTGTTGGAGCATCTACTATTCCAGATAGAACTGGTGGAGTTATGGGATATAATGGTTCTAATGCATGGGGTGTTTTAGGATATAGAAACTCAGCTGGTAATACTTACGGAGGCTATTTTAGTACAGGAGGAACAGGAACAACATCTACTGGTACAGGTAAAACCAATAACGAAAACCAAACCAATAACGGAATTGGAATTGGTGTTAACGGGGATTTTATGGGAGGTTATGTAAAAGGAAATCAATACGGACTAATTACTAAAGGTGATGAATTTGGTATGTATGTCGCTGGAAATACTATAACAAACAAACCAATAGTTCAATTAGCTGAAGGTACTTCAAATAGAATTGCAACTTATACTACAACTTCAACTTCAGTTGATGTAACAACAAGAGGTAAAGGAAAATTAAACAATGGAGAAACTTTCATTTCATTTGACAAAAACTTCATTGAAACCGCAACTATTTCTGAGGAAGAATTAAATATTACCATTACTCCAATGGGAGCAACAAACGGTGTTTATGTTAGCAGAGTCACTTCTACTGGATTTTTTGTAAAAGAGAACTTAAATGGAACTAGTAATGCTAATTTTAGTTGGTTTGCAATTGGAACACAAAAAGGATATAAAAACGGTGTAAAAATATCAAATGAAATTTTAGCGAATGATTATGACAAAAACATGAATGAAGTAATGTTCAACGATTCTAACACAAAAGAAGAAGGAAAATCAATTATGTTTGACGGAAATAAAATTTTATTTGAAAGATATAATGAACCTATTGAAAATCAAAAGAAAGCAATTCAGGTTAAAAAAAGAGAATCAGCAAATACTGACGTTGAAAAACCTAAAAAATAAATAAGTTTATTTTAAAAAAGCTCGCCAAATTTGACGGGCTTTTTTTATCATTCATCGTAAAAAAAAATCACTATATCGAGAATAATTCAAACACTTTTTCATATTGACAATTTGTGAGTAAATTGCAGTATAATTCACACAAAATCAATACGTTATGAAAAAGATACTGTACTTAATTTTTATCTCAACTTTATACTCAAATGCTCAAGTTGGTATCGGAACAACTACTCCAGCTGGAGCACTAGATTTAAATCCAACTGTTGCAACAAATTATGGTTTAGTAGCACCAAGGGTAGCTCTAACATCAATAATAGTTGAAGCTCCAGTTGTTAATCCGCAAGGAGGCTCAATTCCAACAGGAACAATCGTTTACAATACTGCAACAGCAGGTGTAGCACCTAATAATGTAGGACCTGGTTTATATTACTGGAACGGAACTAGATGGGTAGCTTTTGCAGGATCACCAGGAGGATTAGATTGGTCTTTAATAGGAAACGGCTCAACAGTTCCAAACGCGTTTGGTGTTGCTGCCACCAATTTTTTAGGAACTACTGACAATGTCGATTTAAGAATTCAAACTAACAATGCAGAGCGTATGCGTTTTAGAAGTGATGGAAATATTGCGGTTAACAATGCTGGAAATACAACAACAAAATTAAGAGTCACACAAACAGGAGCAACAAATGATGCTGTTGGCGCAGTTGCAAATGACGATTCCACAGGAAAAGGAAATGCTTTTTGGGGAACTAATGCAAACGCTACTGGAATTGCGATTTTAGGTGGAGGTGGTGGTTCTAGCGTTGTACCAACATTAGGAGCAGGAGTTTCAGGTTCCCATGTGGACGGACATGGAATTTACGCCAGCACAGGTAACGGAACTCCAAACGATAATGCGCACAATGGACATCACGCGGGAGGCTTTGTTTTAGATTCGGATAACAATACCACAACTTCTAATAGCAGTGCTTTTGCAAGAATTGCAGGTAAAGATGATGTTGTGATAACACCACTAGGGGCACCTTCAAGAAGAGTTTTATATGGGGGCTATTTTTCTGGAGGAACCCCAATAGGCGGACAATCTTATGCTTATGTAGGATTAGTTTATAATCATGGAAATAATGTTGACGGTTCTGGTGGAACCAATTATAAAATTGTTGGAAATGGTCTAGTATCTACATTAATTCCCGATAAAAATAATATTCCACGTGTAATGTTCTGTCCTGAAGCTCCAGAAGTACTTTTTGAAGATTATGGAATTGGCAAATTACAAAATGGCGAAACCTATATTAAAATAGATGAGATTTTAGCGAAATCAATGATTGTTGATGAAAAACATCCATTAAAAGTTTTTATTCAATTAGAAGGAGATTGCAATGGTGTATTTGTTTCTGAAAAATCTATTGAAGGATTCAAAGTAAAAGAATTAAACAATGGAAAAAGTAATGTTTCTTTCTCTTGGCATTTAGTAGGAAATAGAGCCGATACTAAAGACGAAACTGGCAAAGTAATTTCTAAAAATGAAGAATTAAGATTACCAATTGGACCTGGCAAATTAAAAGAACCCCAATTAGTCAATAAAGAAACTAGAAAATAAAATTATAGTTTTAAATTTCGAAAAGATGGTATTTTTAAAAGAAGACCTCAACAAAGAGGTCTTCTTTTTATTTACTCTAATTTTTAACAATTTCTTTTAACTTTTCGATTAACTGCTTGATTTTCAAGGTTAAAAGACAAGCGCATTTTAACTTACCTATAGAATATGTGGTATCTTTGTAATAGCTAAATGAAATTGTTATGGATAAAATTTACTTAACTTCAGAAAAGCCCCAACCTAATGTTAATCAATCTTTTAATATCAAATTCAAAAAAAAGCATTTCAATTTGTTTTGGATGTTTTTCTTGTTGATATCCTCCCAAGTTTATGGCCAATCCGCAGGCGATTATAGGTCGGTGAATCCTGGCGGACCGTGGACAACCTTGAGTAGTTGGGAATATTACAATGGTAGTAGTTGGATTGCTGCTACAACTTATCCTGGTCAAAATCCTACAGGAACAGGTGAAGTAACCATTCAAGCAGGTCATAATATTACTATTGGAACAGCCGGTATAAATACTGGAACCATAGGTTCAATTACCATTAATGGAAATCTAACTTTGACAGGTACAAATACTGGAGGAAACGGTACAGATTATATTTTTAACACACAATTAATTAGTGTAACTCCACTTTTAGGAACGATTACTTTTATTAACAAAGTAGATTTAATGCTTCCCTCTAATGCAGTACTATATGTAACATCTGACACTACTCCTAACCCAGATTATTTTGGTCTTATTGGAGATTGCAACCACAACCAAGATATACACATTGGTACTTCTGTTTATGCCTATTGTAATGGAGGCGGAACAACTGCATTAACTTTTGATGAAGTTATGGCAGGTGATGGAACTTTAAACGCCATACCAAATTCAAACACACCTGTTTGTGAAGGCAGTCAAATTAATCTTTCTGGAACTTATTCTGGAACATTTGGAACTGCAGTAACTTATAGTTGGACAATTGTTGCGCCTGGTGGAGGAAATAGTTCATCAACTTTACAAAATCCAACCATACCAAATGCTATAGTTGGAACTTATACTGCAACGTTGACGTGCACAACCACATATAGTGGAAATACCTATAATAATTATGAAGCTATTTCAATAGTTGTAAATCCACGTCCAGGAACGATAACATTAGGCACAATTACTCAATCATCTTGTTCATCTGCAACTGGAAGCGTAGTACTAAATAACTTACCTGCTGGAAATTGGACCATTAATCCGGGATCTATTTCTGGAAGCGGAAGTAGTTATACGGTTACTGGTTTAGCTGCTGGAAATTATTCATTCACAGTAACTAATAGTAGTGGTTGTATTTCCAATTCTAGCGCAAATGCTAATGTAACTTCTTCTGGCAAAGTTTGGAATGGCTCAAGTAGTTCCAATTGGTTTGCTGCAGCTAACTGGACTCCAAATGGGGTACCTACAGCATCAGATTGTGCAACTATAACTAATAATGGAAATAGTCCTGTTATTTCAGGAGCTAGTGTAGCTTATGCCTACTCTATTACTATACCGGGTGGTGGAAATTTAGAAATTGCTTCAAATGGAAAATTAGAAGTAACCGATTTTGTTAATGTGAATGTTAATGGAACATTCAATATCAGAAATAATGGAAGTTTAGTTCAAATTAACAATGTAGCCAATTCTGGAAATATTAATATGGAAAGAACCTCTTTTGTTGATGCTGGCGATTTCGTTTTTTGGTCTAGTCCTGTTGCAAATTTTAACTCGGGAAATATTTCAACATATTCTAATAATAGCAACATCTATAAATGGATTCCAACAATTCCCGGAAATGGAATTGGTGAATTTGGAAATTGGGTTAGTGGAACAGAAACTATGATAATTGGAAAAGGATATATCGAAAGAGGCTTGAATAATTCTCCTATTAATTCTCCTGTTAATTTTACTTCTACTTTTACAGGTGTACCAAATAATGGAAACATCACTACTCCAATTTCAAGAGGTACTTATAACACAGTAGGAACTTATCCTTCTCCATTTTCGCCTACAAATGCAACGCAAGACGATGACAATTGGAATTTATTAGGAAACCCTTATCCTTCGGCAATTTCTGCAGATGCATTTCTATCTGCAAATTCAGCGAATCTTGCGGGCTATGTAAACATTTGGAGACATGGAATTGCACCTAGTAATAGCGGAACAAGTCCTTTTTATAGTAGTTTTACATATAATTATGATCCGACTGATTATTTGACATATAATTTATCCGGACCTTCTTCCCCACTTGGATTTGACGGTTTCATTGGAGCTGGACAAAGCTTTTTTGTATTAATGAATCCACTAAGCGCTTTAACTTCTACAACAGCTGTTTTTAACAACTCTATGAGAAATAGCGGATATCGAAATGATCAATTTTACAGAAATGCAAATACTGTTACTACCAATTATCCAGAAGGTAAAATTTGGATTGACTTAGTTTCATCTACTACAAGCAATTCAACACTTATCGCCTACGTAAATGGCGCAACTAATCAAAAAGATTTAATGTATGATGCTCAAGCAGATTTAAAAGCTTCATTCAGTATTTATTCTTTATTAGATGGTTATGACAGAAACATTATTCAAGGAAGAAGTTTACCATTTGATGAAAACGATCAAGTGAAATTAGCCATAAAATTACCAAGTAATGGCACTTACACAATTGCTATAAAAGGATTAAACGGAATTTTCGACGATCAAAATCTTCCAATCTTTTTAGAAGACAAACAACTAAACATCATTCATGATTTACGAGTTGCTCCATACAATTTCACAGGAATTCAAGGTGAAACATTAGATAGATTTTCTTTGAAATATAACAATCAAATTTTATCAACTTCTTCAAATGAATATTCAGACCAAATTGTAGTATTTGTAAACAATCAAATTCATGTAAAATCAACTGGACAATTAATTAAAGAGGTTACCATTTTTGATATTTTGGGAAAAACTTTAGTTGATAGAAAAAACATCAATACGCAAGAAACAATTTTATCAGAATTAAAACCCACAACTGGTGTATTAATCGCTAAAGTTAAACTTGAAAACAATGCTATTCTAACTAAAAAGGTAATTTATTAAAACTTCTTATAATCAAATTAATAAACTTAAAGACCTCAAAATGAGGTCTTTTTTTATAAATAATTCTTACAAAAAAGAATTATTTAACAAAACATAAGCTACATTTTTAAATATAAAATTCCTTTTGCCGAAAAAGAGTGCATTTCGTCGGCAATTAATGTTTTGCATCGAATAATTTAAACATTTCATACAGAATTTGTTTAAAATTTATATATTGCTCAACGATTTTGAATAATTATTTCACAAAGTGAAATTAAAACCACGATTATTCAACAATAATTACATAAAAACCAAAAAACACACAAAAAAAAACACAAAAAAAAACACAAAAAACAACTAAAAACAAAATGAAACCAAAATTTTTTAATTTAAAAATTGTAATACAACTACTACTTGTATTATTTCCTTTAATCGGATTATCACAAACAACAATTATTAGCCCCACAGGAGATGGTGGTTTTGAAACAGGGGCAACAATCGGAGCTAACAACTGGACTAACAACAATCCAGCTCAAGCAAACAGAAATCAATGGGGAGTAGGAACTGGAGCCACTGGCTATACAGGCGCAAGATGTGCTTACATTACAGACGCTGCTGGTGCTACACCACCAACTCACAATTACAACACTGGAACAGCTAGACAAACTCATTTTTACAGAAACATTACCATTCCAGCTGGTCAAACTCAAATTGCTTTATCATTTAATTGGAAAGGTCAAGGAGAATTAACAGACAGATTAGCCGTTTGGGTTGTTCCAACATCATATACTCCAGCTTACGGAACTGCTATTACAGCTTCAGGTTCTGCACCAACTGGGAATATTAAAATTAGTAGTGATCTTTATGGTCAAGCTACATGGACCTCTGCTAGTTATAACCTACCGGCAACTTATGCTGGAACAACAGTACGTCTAGTTTTTGAATGGATTAATGACGGTAGTGCTGGTACACAAACACCTGCAGCCGTAGATAATATTTCATTGGTTTCAAATGTACCAACTGGACATTGTGCATACGCAACATCATCAAGCTCTTATTGGATTAGTAACTTCACTACCACAGGAGGATTTGCAAACATTAATAATAACTCAACATATTCAGCCGGTGGTTACGGAAATTATTACCCTACATTATCAGTTAGCCAAATTGCTGGGGGTAATATCGGTTTTAACGTAAACCATAGTTCAGGAACTCATGGAGTAAATATTTGGGTAGATTGGAATAATGATTTTGATTTCTCAGACGTTGGTGAGAAAGTGTACGCTTCAGGAAGTTACGTTTCAAGTGCTTCAGGAAGCTTCAACGTTCCTGGCGCTACTGCAATTGGTAACTATAGATTAAGAATAGTAAGTGATTATTTAAACACTAATCCTTTGGATTGTGGAACATCAACTTATACAGAAGCAGAAGACTACATGGTTTCAGTAGTTACACCTCCAACTTGTTTTACTCCAGTGGGAATTACTGCATCTGCAACTTCTTTAACAACTGGTACTGCTAGTTGGACTGCTCCTACTTCAGGAACTTCACCAATTGGTTACGAATACGTAATTTCTACAACTAACACTATACCTGGAGGAGCTGGAACTGCAACTGCAACAACAACTTTAAACTTCACAGGTTTAACATCAAATACAACTTATTACGTTTTTGTAAGATCTAATTGTGGAGCTGGAGATTTTAGTTCTTGGACAAGCGCATCATTCTTTACAGGATATTGCTCTTCAACATCTTCAAGTTCTTCATACTATATTAATAATTTCTCTACAACTGGAGGAACAGCAAATATTACAAATAACGGATCTGGATATTCTGCAACAGGATATGGGAATTTTTCAGCCATGACTGTGAGTCAACAACAATTTGGAACAGTGAATTTTTCAAGTGCTTTTACAGGAGGAACATTCGGATTCAACATTTGGGTAGACTGGAATAACGATTTAGATTTTAACGATTCAGGAGAATTAGTTTATGTTGCTGGAACTTATGTTTCTAGTGCAACAGGTTCTTTTACAGTTCCTGCAACTGCAACAGTAGGAAATCACAGAATGAGAATTGTAGCAAATTACAGTTCTACAAACCCATTAGCATGTGGAGCTATTTCTTCAGGTGAAACAGAAGATTATACATTTAACGTATTAGCTTCTTCTTGTCCTGGTATTCCAACTGCAGTAGCGGTTTCTGTATCAAGTACTACAACAGCTACAGTTAACTGGACGGCATCATCGCCAGCTCCAGCAAGTGGATATCAAATTTATTTAACAACATCTGCAACTTTACCAACAGGTGCAACTACTCCAACTTACACAACTGCAGCTGGAGTAACAACTTTAGCTTTAACAGGTTTAACTGCTAATACAACATATTATGTATATGTTAGAAATAATTGTGGTAGTGGAAATGTAAGTCCTTGGACTACACAAGTGTCTTTCTTTACCGGATATTGTGTATCTACAGGAAGTAGTTCGACATATTACATCAATAATTTCTCAACTACTGGAGGAACTGCTAACATCACAAATAATGGTTCAGGATATTCTGCAACAGGATACGGAAACTTCACAGCACAAACTGTGAGTCAACAAAATTATGGAGCAGTAAGTTTCTCTTCTGCTTATACAGGTGGTACTTTTGGATTTGGTATTTGGGTTGACTGGAATAATGATTTAGATTTTGACGATGTTGGAGAATTAATGTACAATAGTGGTACTTATGCAGCATCTAATACAGGATCATTTACAGTACCAGGTTCTGCAACTGTAGGAAATCATAGAATGAGAATTAGAGCTAATTATAGTTCAACAACACCAGACGAGTGTGGTGCAATTACATCTGGAGAAACTGAAGACTATACATTCAATGTACTTCCTCCTCCAGCTTGTTCTAATAACCCAACATCAATAACTGTATTTTTAAATTCTCAAACTGCTGCAACTGTAAGTTGGACTGCTCCAACTCCAGCACCAGCTAGTGGATATAATTACTATTTATCAACAAGTAGTTCAACTCCAACAGGAGCAACAACTCCAACAGGCTCAACTGCCGCTGCTGTTACATCGGTTGCATTAACGGGTTTAACATCAGGAACAACTTATTACATTTGGGTACGATCAAACTGTGGTGGAGGAACTGGTGTAGGTGTATGGATTGGACCTACAAGTTTTACAATGCCTACATGTACTATCGGTTCTGGTTCTGGTGTAACTGCTTTAGCTTGTCCTGACATCACTTCAGGAGGATTAGGTTTATCTGGATCTGACCCAGCTCCAGTTGCATGTGGAGCTGCTTCAACATGTGTAGATTTAGAAGCTACTTATTTACCTATTGGAGAAACAACAAGTTATACAGTACAAGCAATAACATATGCTCCGCCTTATCAATTTAGTTGTTTAAGAAACCCAGTGAGTGTTAATGTTGATGATAAATGGTCACCAGTAATTAATTTACCTTTTGATTTCTGTTTTTACGGAAACAATTACAATAGATGTTTAATTGGTTCAAATGGGGTTATTACATTCGACACAACAAGTAATACACCTGGAGGTTATTCAGGATGGTCTTTTTCAAACAATTTACCAAGCACTTCATTGTTTACAAATTCAATTTTTGGAGTGTATCATGATATCGACCCAAGTATTAGTGGTGAAGTGGGATGGGAATTAATAACTTTAAATACTGGATGTAGAGCTCTTGTAGCCTCTTGGAACAACATTCCTATGTTCTCCTCATCATGTAACTCTCAAATGTACACAGGCATGATTGTGTTATATGAAAACACAAACATTATTGAAGTATATATTAAAGAGAAAAACGTTTGTGCTTCTTGGAATGATGGAAATGCAGTAGTAGGTATCCAAAACGCAACTGGTACTCAAGCAGTAGTTCCTGCTGGAAGAAACAGTTTAGATACAGATTGGACAGTTTCTAATCAAGCTTATAGATTTACTCCTTCTGGTGCAGCTATCAGTACAATCACATGGTATGAGGGTTCAGGAACATCTGGTCCTGTTGTTGGTACATCAGACATTGTTAATGTTTGTCCTGCTACAACTACAACTTATACAGCAGAAATTGAATATACGCTATGTAACGGAACATCATTAATTGAAACTGACGAAGTAATTGTAACAGTTTCAGGAAACAAAGTGTGGAATGGTTCAACAAGTACAAACTGGAATGTGGCATCAAACTGGACTCCTGTTGGTGTGCCAGTAAGTACAGATTGTGTTGTAATTCCTGATACAGTAAATGATCCAATAATTAGTGGTGCAAGTTTTAGTGGTTTAGGAAGAAGTTTAGCTGTAAATGCGAATGCTACTTTAAATGTAACTGCAACAAATGCTGTAACTATTACTAACGCAATCAACGTAAATCCTACTGGAAATATTATTGTTGAAGATGATGGAAGTATTGTTCAAGTAAATAATGTTACTAACACTGGAAACATTGAATACAGAAGAACTGCAAATATTAGAAAACAAGACTATGTTTATTGGTCATCACCTGTTACCGGTTTTGCAAGTAATGCAATATCTCCTGGAACAAGCTTAGGTTATCAATTCAAATGGACTCCAACAATTGCAACGAATACGAATGCTTTCGGAAACTGGGTTCCTGCTAATGAAACAATGACAAGAGGTAAAGGATATATTGTTCGTGGCCCTGATGCTTATTCACCTTCAGCATTAACAAATTATACAGCTACATTTATCGGAGTTCCAAACAATGGAAATATTACAATTCCAATTAGTAGAGGAACGTATAATGGTGCAAATTATTCAACTGGAGTTTCAACTACTCAAGGTACAAAAGATGATGATAACTGGAATTTAGTTGGTAATCCGTATCCATCTGCAATTCATGCAATTAATTTCTTAACATTAAATACAAATATTGCTGGATTTATTAATGTTTGGACACACGGTACATTACCTTCGAATGCTACTGCCGATCCATTTTATAGTGACTATGCATATAACTACACTCCAACCGACTATATTACTTATAATGCTTCTGGAGCTTCAAGTGGTGCTGGTGTATTTAATGGTAGAATTGCTGGAGGGCAAGGTTTCTTCGTATCAATGCTTCATACCTCTGCAGCAGCTACAGAAAACCTAAACTTCAATAATACTTTAAGAAGTAACACGTACAACAATACTGTGTTTTATAAAAATGCTAATGAAGATAAAAATGCAGACGACTTAGAAAGACACAGAATCTGGTTTGATTTAGTTACTCCTTCTGGAACTAGCGTGAGATCATTATTAGGTTACATAGAAAATGCAACCAACCAAGAAGACAGATTATTTGATGCTTTCTCTAATGAAAAGCTATCTTTCAATATTTTCTCTTTAATTGAGGATAAGCAAATGTTAATTCAAGGTAGAAAACTACCATTCGACAATAACGACAAAGTTAATATTGGAGTAACTATTCCACAAGATGGATTATACAAAATTGCTTTAAGTTCGGTGGATGGTTTATTTTTAGATCCAAAACAAAACATCTATTTAGAAGACAAATCACTAAACATAATTTTCAACTTAAAAGATGCGCCGTATTCATTTATGGGTACTAAAGGAACAATTAAAGATAGATTTATCATAAGATATACTAAAAACAACAATATTACAGAGATTTCAAATCAATTAAATGTTTATGATAATAATGTACTAACTGTTGAATCTAGTAAATTAAAAATAAAAGATATCATGATTTATGATACTTTAGGAAAGTTATTACTAAACAAAAATAATGTTAATGAGAAAAACTTCCCAATCAATAATTTAAACAGAACAAATAGTTTAATGATTGTAAAAGTTACATTACAAGACGGTTCTGAAGAAGTAAGAAAAGTGATTTTCTAATAATATTTTAAAAACCTCCAAAAAGGCCTCTTCTTTAAATAGTCGAGGTCTTTTTCGTTAGTATAGGCTTCACGCTCAAAAGAAATATTTTTATATGCCTTTTGCCAGTTTCCACACTTCATATATCCGTAGAGAAATTCAAGCATATATAATAGGAAAAAAGGCAATATTAACATTTCTAATTGCTGGCGAAGATGAATTTTTTCATGATTCAATAATACTTTGTTGTTTCTGTCCGATTTCTCAGTCAAAACAATAAATGGGAATAATGTAATCCCTCTTACCCACTTTGGGGTTAAATATTTAAAAACTATGACAATCATTTGATACAAAGTTGCTAAATTTGCCTCTATGAACAATGAAATAAATCCAAATAATTTAAAAGAAGGTGAAGATTTTTATTATACACCTGAAGGATACAAATGTTTCACTGAAAAATACCATCTAAAACGTGGTTATTGTTGCAAAAGCGGTTGCCGTCATTGCCCTTATGGATTTGACAAAAAAACAGGCACCATAAAAAAATAAAATGGACATACAATTAGTAAAATATAGAATCAAAATTCATAAGTCCTATCACAGGTCTGATATTCGTTATCCCTAGTTATTCTAATTTGGGCATGCCCTTGTTGCATAACTTATAGTAAATCATATAAATTTCATTCGCAACAAGGTCGGGCTGTTCGCACTACACGGTAGTTTGCTTCCATCCCTCATGCATCGTTTTCAAAACAACAATAACTTAATAAACAAACCATGACATTTAAAGAACAAATACAACAAGGTATTCCTTCGGTATTACCACAGCCAAAACCATACGAAACTTCAATAAATCACGCACCAAAGCGTAAAGAAATATTAACTGATGAAGAGAAAAAATTAGCGTTAAGAAATGCATTACGCTATTTTGAACCAAAACATCATGCAGAACTAATCCCAGAGTTTAAAGAAGAATTAGAAACATACGGAAGAATTTACATGTATCGTTTTCGTCCAGATTACGAAATGAAAGCACGTCCTATATCTGAATATCCAGGAAAATCGGAACAAGCTAAAGCTATCATGCTAATGATTCAAAACAACTTAGATTATGCTGTAGCACAACATCCACATGAATTAATCACTTATGGAGGAAATGGTGCCGTTTTTTCAAATTGGGCACAATATCTTTTAACCATGAAGTATTTGTCTGAAATGACAGACGAACAAACATTAACCATGTATTCCGGGCATCCAATGGGATTATACCCATCTCATAAAGAGGCTCCAAGAGTAGTAGTTACGAACGGAATGGTAATTCCAAATTATTCAAAACCAGACGACTGGGAAAGAATGAATGCTTTAGGTGTTTCTCAATACGGACAAATGACAGCCGGAAGTTATATGTATATTGGTCCGCAAGGAATTGTACACGGAACTACAATCACTGTTTTAAACGGTTTCAGAAAAATTAAAAAAGCAACAACTGGAGGTTTATTTGTAACTTCTGGTTTAGGAGGAATGTCTGGCGCACAACCAAAAGCAGGAAATATTGCAGGATGTGTTACCGTTTGTGCTGAAGTAAATCCGAAAATCACAAAAATCAGACACGAACAAGGTTGGATTAATGAAATTGTTGAAGATATTAACGAATTAGTTATCCGCGTTCGTAAAGCTTTAGAAAACAAAGAAGTTGTTTCTATTGCTTATTTAGGAAATGTGGTTGATGTTTGGGAAAAATTTGCTGAAGAAAACCTATATATCGATTTAGGTTCAGATCAAACTTCACTTCACAATCCTTGGGCTGGTGGCTACTACCCTACTGGTTTTTCATTTGAAGAATCAAATGAAATGATGGCCAACAATCCAGAACAATTTAAAGAAGAAGTTCAAAAAACATTACGTCGTCACGCAACTGCAATCAATAAACATACCGCAAAAGGAACCTATTTCTTCGATTATGGAAATGCCTTTTTATTAGAAGCTTCTCGTGCTGGCGCTGATGTTATGGCCGAAAATCCAACTTTAGGAAGAGAATTCAAATACCCTTCTTATGTTCAAGATATTATGGGACCAATGTGTTTCGATTATGGTTTCGGACCTTTCCGTTGGGTATGTGCTTCAGGAAATCCAGAAGATTTAGCTAAAACTGATGCGATTGCTTGTAAGGTTTTAGAAGAAATGATGCAAACTTCGCCTGCTGAAATTCAACAACAAATGGCAGATAACATCCAATGGATTAAAGGTGCTCAAGAAAATAAATTAGTAGTAGGTTCTCAAGCTCGTATTTTATATGCTGATGCAGAAGGCCGTATCAAAATTGCAGAAGCTTTTAATCAAGCAATTGCAAAAGGCGAAATTGGCTTTGTTGTTTTAGGTCGTGATCACCATGATGTTTCAGGAACGGATTCTCCATATAGAGAAACTTCAAATATTTATGACGGTTCTCGTTTTACAGCAGATATGGCCATTCACAACGTAATTGGAGATAGTTTCCGAGGTGCCACTTGGGTTTCTATCCATAATGGTGGCGGTGTTGGCTGGGGCGAAGTTATCAACGGAGGTTTTGGTATGGTTCTTGATGGTACTAAAGAAGCATCTAAACGTTTGGAAATGATGCTATTCTGGGATGTAAATAACGGAATTTCAAGAAGAAACTGGGCACGAAATGAAGGCGCTATTTTTGCCATCAAACGTGCTATGGAAGTGCAACCTTTATTAAAAGTTACGCTACCTAATTTAGTTGACGAAAATTTATTAACATAAATAAAATCGCTATGAAGACACTAAAATTACTATCTGTTTTAGGATTTTTTATCCTAACGTCATGTTCATCAGTGTATGTAAATACTGATTATGACAAAAAAGCAAATTTTGCTTCGTACAAAACGTACGCCTATAGCAAATCAAGTATTGATAAGGCAGAAATTTCCGATTTAGATAAAAAAAGAATTCTGTATGCCATTGATGATGTAATGCCAACTAAAGGATTTACAAAATCCGAAAATCCAGATGTTTTAATTAGTATCTTCACTAAAGAAGGAGAACGCATAAACGTTTACAACAATATGGGCTGGGGCTTCGGTTACGGCTGGGGCTGGGGACCAAATTGGGGAATGGGTTATACCAGAACAACTTCAACTCCTGAAGGAACTTTATACATTGACATTATCGATGCCAAAACAAAAGAATTAGTTTGGCAAGGAATTGGAAGCGGCTATTTAACAACAAATTCAGAAAAGAAAGATGCAAGAATTGCTGAATTTGTAACTAAAATTTTAGAAAAATATCCACCAATTGTAAAATAAAATTATACATTTAAAACCGCAATGAAATTTGCGGTTTTTTAATTAGTAACCTTTTTAAGATTTAAAATATGATAAAAAAATACTTTCCAAAACTAATCATTTTACTAGTACTTATTTTAAGTTCTTGTAGTGCTACAAACGACCTAACACTTCCAGTTACTCAGCCAGCTCCTGTTTATATTAATAAGCAAATTACAAATATTGGAATTATCAACAGAAGTATTCCCGACAAAAAATACGAAGCTATTGATGCAGTAGATAAGATTTTAACCATGGAAGGGAAAGAACTAGACAAAAAAGGAAGTTTAGTTACCATCGAAAATTTAAAAGAAGAATTATTAAAAAACAACCGAATTAAAAATGTGGTAATCATCGATAGCATCGATTTTAAAAAGTATGGAATCGATCAATTTTCTGCAGAATTATCATGGGCCAAAATTGATGAAATTTGTAAAAAAAACAACGTAGAAGCCATTTATGAACTTTCTTTTTTTGATACCGATTCAAAAATCAGCTACAGAACAATAAATACTCAAGTGAATAATAGTTTTGGTATAAAAATTCCAATGATTGAACACGAAGCAACTGTAAACACTTTGATTAAATCGGGTTGGAGAATTTACGACAACAAAGACAAAATTATTAGCGATCAATTTGCAACTTCAAATAATGTTTCATTAAGTGCGCGCGGTATCAATCCTTTTAAAGCATTCGAAACCATTTCTGGAAGAAAAGATGCCGTTATGAATGTGGCTAAAAATGTAGGCCAAGATTACGCCATAAGAATCTTACCTTATAACATCCGTGTTAATAGAGATTATTATGTAAAAGGCACAAATAATTTCGAAATCGGAAAAAGAAGAGCACAAGCAGGAAAATGGGACAGTGCTGCCGAATTATGGCTTCTTGAAACGAATAATCACGATCCAAAAATTGCTGGAAGAGCATGTTATAATATGGCAATTATTAATGAAATTAATGGCGATTTAGATAAAGCTATTGATTGGGCAACGAAATCTTATACGGATTATGGCGACAAAATTGCTTTGAGATACATTAATGTACTGAAAAACAGAAAAGCAAAAGCTTACCAATTAGAACAAGAAACCAATTAAAAATTGATTTTTGTTAAGTATGATAAAAATCATGATTTGATGTAAAATTTATTGTAATTTTACATCAAACAACGAAACACAATCATGGAATCAAATTTTGAAAGTAACCCATTGATAGACAGGTTACCTAAACATTTAAAACAATTCATAATCCCACAAGATTATTCAGATTACACGCCAATAAATCAAGCGGTTTGGAGATATGTAATGCGTAAAAACGTAGATTACTTATCAAAAGTTGCTCATAATTCTTATTTAGAAGGTTTAGAAAAAACAGGTTTAGAAATTGACAATATCCCAAATATGTATGGGATGAATCGAATTTTAAAAGAAATTGGTTGGGCTGCAGTAGCTGTAGATGGATTTATCCCACCAAGTGCTTTTATGGAATTTCAAGCCTATAATGTTTTAGTAATTGCTTGCGATATTCGTCAGTTAGAACATATCGAATACACACCAGCTCCAGATATTATTCATGAAGGTGCTGGCCACGCTCCTATTATTGCGAATCCAGAATATGCAGAATACTTACGTCGTTTTGGTGAAATTGGTTGTAAAGCGATTTCTTCAGCACGTGATTACGAATTATATGAAGCCATCAGATTACTTTCTATTTTAAAGGAAGCAGAAGACACACCAGAAGCTGAAATTAAAACTGCAGAAGAACAAGTAGATTTTCTACAAAACAACATGGGTGAATTGTCTGAAATGTCTAAAATTAGAAATTTACATTGGTGGACGGTAGAATACGGACTTATAGGGACTGTAGAAAATCCTAAAATATATGGCGCTGGGTTGTTATCTTCAATTGGAGAAAGCGCTTGGTGTATGACAGATAACGTAAAGAAAATTCCTTATGATATTTCTGCTGCCGATCAAAGTTTTGATATTACAAAACCACAACCTCAACTTTATGTAACACCAGATTTTGCAAAATTGAGTTCTGTTTTAGAAGAATTTGCAAATAAAATGGCATTAAGAACTGGTGGTTTATCTGGAATTCAGAAATTAATCAAATCGAAAGCTTTAGGAACGGTAGAATTAAGTACAGGTTTACAAATTTCTGGAGTTTTCACTAACGTAATTGAAAACGAAGGCAAACCAGTTTACATTCAAACAACTGGAAAAACGGCGCTATCTTATAGAGAAAAAGAATTGGTAAGTCATGGAACTGATGCTCATGCGGAAGGTTTTGGATCACCACTTGGAATGCTAAAAGGTATCAATTTGGCAATTGAAGATATGGGTCCAAGAGATTTACGTGCGTATGACATTTATGAAGGCGAACAAGTGACTTTAGAATTTGAAGGAAATATTAAAGTTTCAGGAGAAATTGTAACAGGAACTAGAAACTTACAAGGTGAAATTTTACTAATTAAATTCAAAAACTGTACAGTTACTCATGGTGATACTATATTATTCGCTCCAGAATGGGGAGTTTATGATATGGCTGTTGGTAAAAAAGTAACTTCAGCTTTCTCAGGACCAGCAGATATTAATAGTTTCGATATGATTAGCCATGTGCCTTCTTCTCAAACTATTAAACAAAAAAAATCAGCTGAAAGAGAAGAACTAGAAGGTTTATACAAAAACATTAGAAATATTAGAGAAAATAAACCTGCTGAAATTACTTTAAAAGAAGCGTTTGGAGCGGTTACTTCTAACCATTCTAATGATTGGTTACTTTCTGTTGAAATTGCAGAATTAGCTAAAAAAGAAAATCATACTGACCTAATTAACAAAGTTTTAAATCATTTAGAACAACTAAAACTGAAACGCCCAGAAGTAGCACATTTAATTGATAATGGGTTAGAATTAATCTTCGAAAAGGCAACAAATATTTAATAGTAACATTTGTTACAAAACAAAATCTATCATTCCCATATATTTGCTCAAACAAAACAAAATATGGGAATTTTAGATTTTTTAGGTTTTGGAAATAAATCAAAACAAATTGCAGAATTTATTCAAAAAGATGCGATTATTATTGATGTGAGAACGTATGAAGAATTTGCGAGCGGTCACATCAAAAATTCAAAAAATATTCCTTTACAAGTTATCGACACAAAAATTAATGAAATCAAACAGTTAAACAAACCAGTAATTGTTTGCTGTAGAAGCGGTATGCGTAGCGCACAAGCTAACGGAATTTTAAACCGCAACGGAATTGAATGTATGAATGGCGGCGGTTGGCAAAGCCTACAAAACAAATTATAAACCTTAAAAATGACGCAACTTAAGGTAAACTAAACCATCTTGAATTAATTTTTTAGGTGGTTTTTTTAGTTTAAAAATTTCTGGCTAACTTCCTTATCCGAAGTAATCACTTCACCTTTATATTTCATTGTCCAACCCAAGTTTTTTGTCACAATAAATAAACTGTTTAATTCCGTTAACAATCTGTTTTTGGCATTTGTTTTTAAGGTTGAAGCTTGAATTTTTTTAGACAAATTCGCTCTGGCTATTTTATTGATTTTATTATAATCTTCACCAGTAAATTCATTAAACGTACTCGACTCAGTATTATAATATTTAAAATCTGGCGCAATTTTAATTTCTTCTTTCGGAATATCTAAAACGGTAATCACTTTGTGAATCGAATCAATATCATATTTCATTTTACTCAAATCAAAACTTACAGTTACATCTGCATTAATCACTACAATGGCTTTTTTCTCAAAAGAAATAAAATCTGCTAAATATTTTTTTGAATCTTTATAGGTAATCACCTCTGCGAAATGCCCTTCTGTAACAACCAATTTTCCCACATTTTTAATTTGTTGTTGAATTAAAGCCGTATCATATTCAATCACAGAAGTATCACCTTTGGAAGAAAAATACTTATATCCAAAAAACAATACTAACGCAGCTAAAATGACAATAATCCATTTTCTAAATTCTGTAATTATTCCGAAAAAACCAATTTTTTGTAGTGAAAAGCTCATAAATTAAAAGTGTATATGTGGATATTTTTTGACTAAGATTTCTTTTTTCTGATTCAGATTTTCTAAAAATTTCAAATGACTTTCCGAATTCGGATTAAATGGTCGATGGCGCATGGCTTTCTGAATATCACAAACTTGCTGCATCACATCAAACTCTTTTTCATCCACATAGTTTTCAAAAAACTTAATCCAAATATAATCAATTGCAGTTTGGTTTGGATGTAACATATCTTCTGCATAGAAACGATAATCGCGTAATTCGTCTATCATGATTTCATAACTTGGAAAGTAATTTGAAGCAGGAAGTTTGGAGTTGAAAGAATTCAAAGCAGAAATTAAATGTGCTTTACTCACATTATTTTCCACAAAACCGTCTTTTATATGTCGCACTGGCGAAACTGTGAAAATAAATTTACAATTCGGATTAATTACTAGAATTTCTGAAATTATATTTCGCAAACTTTCTTCAATTTGAGCAATCGAAAGCAATTCTTTTACAAATTGTTTTTGCGGTACTTTATGACAATTCGCTACAATTTCATTGGTTTCAATATGTCTGTAAACCCAAGAAGTTCCAAGTGTAATGAGGCAATGAGACAATGTGCTAATGTGTTTATTTGTGGAATTAATAATCTCGTTTAATTTTGCTAAATATGCTTCTTTATTTGGATGGGAAAGTTCTGAATGCACTTCATAACAATGCCACAAATCATTATAAAAAAAAATGTCTTCTTCCGTGAAATATTTCTTATGAATACTTCTAACCAACAACTTTTCTAAAGAAACTGGATTAAAAATAATTCCAAAAGGATTAGTTGATATTTGGAATTTAAAATACTCAAATTTTTCAGCCATATTCTCAGCAAAACAAGAACCTAACAACAATAATTTGGAGCTATAATTGATAGGAAAATCTGATTTTGGAATGGGTATTTGAGTTTGAAACTTCATGATTTTTAAATTGTCTATCAAAAATACAAAAACAAGTTAAATAGTTGCTAAAAAACTCATCAAGACTTTTTATTCCTTATTTTTGTAAGACAAAACTTTACTACATGAACTTACTATACTCGTATCTTAAAAAACATAAATTACTTCTATTTTTCGCCTTATTAATGGCAGCAATTAATATCTGTTTTAGTTTATCCGATTCAATTATTACCGGTAAATTAATGCAAGATTGCGGGGTTGGAATTGCTAAATACAAAGGGAATGAAATTGGTTTTATCAAATCGCTTAGCTTTTGGCTGGGACTTTCGCTTGGTGCCGCAATGATTTCCAGAATTACAAAAAATTTCCAAGATTATTTTACCAATATTGTCATTCAAAGAACAGGTGCAGAAATGTACACAGACGGAATTAAAAAATCATTAGACTTACCTTTTGAAGATTTCGAAGATCAAAGCAGTGGTCAGACTTTAAGTAAATTACAAAAAGTAAGAACCGATTCTGAAAAGTTAATTACGCTTTCCATTTCGTTGATTTTCCAAACGATAATTGGATTTATTTTTGTAATCGTTTACATTTCTAGAATTGATTACCGAATTGCTTTTGTATTTGTAATTACCGCACCAATTATTGCTTATGTAAGCTCATTTTTAGGTAAAAAAATAAAAGCCGTTTCTCGTAGAATTGTAACCCAAACCAATTCCTTAGCTGGTTCTACTACAGAAAGTTTACGCAACATCGAATTGGTAAAAAGTTTAGGATTAATCAATCAGGAAGAAGAACGTTTGAACTCCAATACTTTGAAAATTTTACAATTAGAATTACAAAAAATCAGATTTATCCGAAGTTTAAGCTTCATTCAAGGCACAACAGTTCATTTCATGCGAACTTGTATCGTTTTTGCTTTATATTACTTTTTATTTAGCAACAAAATTGTAGTGGGAGATTTATTAACGATGGTATTTTTCACATTCTTTATATTCAATCCATTACAAGAATTAAGTGCTTTTATCATTGCAAAAAACGAAACCAAGGTTTCTATGGAAAACTTTGAACAATTACTAAATGCAAAATCGGAACATCGTCCAAAAAAACCAGAAGATTTCGGAAAAATTAGTTCTTTAGTTTTTTCTAACGTGAGTTTCAAGCACAAATCGGCCAAACAACCAGCTGTAGAAAACATTAATTTCTCCATCAAACAGGGAGAAACCGTAGCGTTTGTTGGACCATCAGGTTCTGGAAAAACCACTTTAGTAAAATTATTAGTTGGTTTATATCCGCCAGCTATTGGTCATGTTTTATACAACGGAATTGACTCAAAAGCCATCGATATTTTAGAATTGCGTAAACAATTAGGATTCGTAACACAAGATGCTCAATTGTTCTCAGGAACCATTCGTGAAAATTTACTATTCGTAAAACCTGAAGCGACGGATGAAGAAATTTTGAGCGCACTGCATAAAGCCAGTTGTGATAAATTACTAGACCGTGCCGAAAACGGTTTAGATTCAACTATTGGTGAAGGCGGAATTAAAATTTCTGGTGGAGAAAAACAACGTCTATCTATTGCCAGAGCCATTTTAAGAAACCCGAATTTATTAATTTTTGACGAAGCCACTTCTGCTTTAGATTCCATTACCGAAGAAGAAATTAATAGTACAATTCGAAATATTTCAGATGAAAATAGAATTACGGTTTTAATCGCTCACCGTTTATCAACGATTATGCATGCCGATAAAATATTTGTGTTAGAACAAGGTAAAATCATCGAAGAAGGTAAACACGAAGATTTACTAATTGAAAAAGGCTTGTATTACGCGATGTGGCGTCAACAAATTGGAGAACGTAAAAGTACTGCGATTGTCTAATAAAAAACCCTTCAAGAGTTTGGAACTCTTGGAGGGTTTATAATAATAACTATTTTTCTTACTTCACGAAACTTACAGCATTTTCTAAAACTGCAGCAATTCCGTTTGCATTTTTACCTTTTCCTGACGCGAAGAACGGTTGTCCACCACCATTTCCATCAATATATTGACCTAATTCACGGATAACATTTCCAGCATTTAAGCCCTTATCAGCCACTAACTCTTTAGAAATATAACAGTGAATATTTGGTAAACCTTCTTCAATTGAAGCTAAAACTACAAATGAATTTGGTTTTGAAGTTCCAACAGCTTGCGTTAAATCTTTAGTGGCACTCATTGATAAATCAACTTGCTTGGCTAAGAAATTAATTCCATTTACTTCTTTTAATTCCGAAACTAAACTAGCCGATAATCCATCGATTTTTTCTTTTAATAATTGCTCGATTTGCTTTTTCAACTTCGCATTATCGTCTTGTAATGTCGCCACCGATTTTAAAACATCTTGAGGATTTTTCAACGTTTCCTTAATTTCAGCCAACATATTTTCTTGATTCGTATAGAAATCTTTCACGGCATCACCAGTAATTGCTTCCACACGACGAATTCCAGCAGCAACTGCACCTTCAGAAACAATTTTAAAATGCCAAATATCAGCGGTATTTTTCACGTGAATTCCTCCACATAATTCTTTACTTTCCCCAAATTCAATCATACGAACTGTATCACCATATTTCTCGCCGAATAAAGCCATTGCACCTAATTCCATTGCCTGTTGAATAGGAATATTTCTGTGTTCTACTAACTGTAATTGTTCTTCAATTCGATCATTTACAAAAGCTTCCACTTTACGTAATTCTTCATCTGTCACTTTAGAAAAATGAGAAAAATCAAAACGTAGATAATTCGGATTCACTAATGAACCTTTTTGTTCTACATGGGTTCCTAAAACCGTTCTCAATGCCAAATGCATTAAATGCGTAGCCGAGTGATTTTTAGAAGTCGCCGTTCTTAAATCTGTATTTACCTTCGCAACAAAATTAGCTTCCACATTTTCTGGAAGTTGTTTTGCAAAGTGTAAAATTAAGTTGTTTTCTTTTTTTGTATCGATAATTTCAATCGTTTCATTAGCTGAAACTAACGTTCCTTTATCTCCTACTTGTCCACCACCTTCAGGGTAAAATGGCGTATTATCTATAACGATTTGATACAAAACTCCATCTTTTTTAGAATCAACTTTACGAATACGAGTAATTTTTACATCATTTTCAGTTTGATCATAACCAACAAAAGTTTCTACATTTCCAGAAACTAAAATTTTCCAATCTTCTGTTGAAACTTCAGAAGCCGCACGAGAACGCGCTTTTTGTTTTTGTAATTCTGCTTCAAAATCAGCTTCATTAAATGAAAATCCTTTTTCTTTTAAAATTAAAGCCGTTAAATCTTTTGGGAAACCAAAAGTATCATATAATTCGAATGCTTTTTCTCCAGAAACTTCTTTTCCAGAAGTATTTTGCATTACGTTTTCTAACAATTGAATTCCTTGCTCTAACGTTCTTAAAAAAGACGCTTCTTCTTCACGAATTACATTTGTAACTAATTGTTGTTGCGATTTAATTTCTGGGAAAAATTCACCCATTTGGTCCGCTAATACCTCAACTAATTTATTGATAAAAGGTTCTTTTGTTCCTAAGAATGTAAATCCGTAACGAATGGCACGACGTAAAATTCTACGAATTACGTAACCTGCACCTGTATTTGAAGGCAACTGACCATCAGCAATAGCGAATGCTACCGCACGAACGTGATCTACAATTACACGAATGGCAATATTCGTTTTGTTTTGCTCTTCTGTTATATTTTGTACTTCGTTTGAAGTATATTTTAATCCTGTAATTGCTGAAACTTTCGCGATAAGCGGCGTAAAAACATCTGTATCGTAATTTGAAGTTACGTTTTGCATTGCCATACACAATCGCTCAAATCCCATTCCGGTATCAACGTGTTGTGCTGGTAATTTTTCTAAAGAACCATCTGCTTTACGATTGAATTCCATGAAAACGTTGTTCCAAATTTCCACCACTTGTGGATGATCTGCATTCACTAAACTTCTTCCAGAAACAGCATTTCTTTCAGCATCTGTACGCAAATCAATATGAATTTCCGAACACGGACCACACGGACCTTGATCTCCCATTTCCCAGAAATTGTCTTTTTTATTTCCTAAAATAATTCGGTCTTCTGGTACAAATTGTTTCCAAATATCCCAAGCTTCCTGATCGAAAGGCACATTATCTTCTGTACTACCTTCGAAAACTGAAACATAAAGTCTGTCTTTATCTAATTTCAATACTTCTGTTAAAAATTCCCAAGCCCAAGGCAACGCCTCTTTTTTGAAATAATCTCCAAAAGACCAGTTTCCTAACATTTCGAACATCGTATGGTGATAGGTATCAAAACCTACATCTTCTAAATCGTTATGCTTTCCTGAAACACGTAAACATTTTTGTGTGTCAGTAATTCTTGGACTTTTTGGCGTTCCATTTCCTAAGAAAAACTCTTTAAATTGAGCCATTCCCGAGTTGTTAAACATCAGGGTTGGATCATCTTTTAAAACAATTGGTGCAGAAGGAACAATAGTATGTCCTTTACTTTCAAAAAATTGCAAATACGCTTTTCTTATGTCTTGTGATTTCATTTCTTTGGTATTGAATCGAATAATATAATTGATTGAAATATTAAAAAAATGTTTCCAAATGTGAAACAAATTTTAACTTCTTTCGTATAATAGTTGTTACTTTGTGATAACGAGCACAAAAATAGTAAATTTTAGCAATGCCAAAGGTAAAATATTATTACGATTCAGAAAAATTAGCGTTTAAACAAATAGTTACTAAAAATAGTACTAAAATTGGCTATGCTATGTTGTTTTTATTGGCGAGTGCGTTGTTTGGGTTTTTATGTTTTTTCATTTTAAGCAATACGAGTTTTTTTGAAACACCAAAATCAAAATTACAAGCTCGTGAATTGGAAACGATGAAGCAAAATTACAATTTACTAAATCGTAAAATTGCGTTAATGGATGAAGGTTTATCAGCCATTGAAGAGCGTGACAATAATTTATACAGAGTTTATTTTAATAGTGCTGCGATTTCAAATGAAGAAAGACGAGCAGGTTTAGGTGGTGTTAATAGATATAAAGATTTAGAAGATTTTAATAACAGTGATTTAATAATAGGTTCATCAAAAAAAGTAGATGAGATTATGAAAGCTTTGGTAATTCAATCGGTTTCATTAGATGAAATTACAAAATTAGCTAAACAAAAAGCAGTGTTATTAAAAGCAATTCCAGCGATTCAGCCTGTAAAAAATGAAGACTTAAAGCAAATGGCATCAGGTTTTGGATATAGAAGTGATCCGTTTACGAAAATTAGAAAATTTCATAAAGGAATGGATTTTTCTGCTAAAACAGGAACACCAATTTTTGCCACCGGTGATGGTGTAGTGAGAAAAGCCGATGCGAGTTTATCGGGTTATGGAAATCATATCGAAATTAGTCACGGTTATGGTTATTTAACTTTATATGCACATTTGAGTAAATACAAAGTGAGAGCCGGTCAAAAAGTGAAACGTGGTGATATTATTGGATATGTAGGAAGCACGGGACGAAGCGAAGCACCACACTTACATTATGAAGTACACAAAAACGGAGAAGTAGTAAATCCATTAAATTTTTATTACGGCAGTATTTCTGCAAAAGAATATGTTTTAATTACTAAATTAGCGAATCAAGAAAATCAATCATTGGATTAAGCCCCTATCCCCAAAGGGGAATAAATGGCTTAATTGTTTTTAATAAATTAAAAACCTGTTTCCCTCTAACAGGTTTCCCCCTTCGGGGGATAGGGGGCCAAAATGCAATTAAACTTACCAGAAAAAAGATATTATGGAATTGGCGAATTAGCCAAAGCATTTGATGTGAACGCTTCTTTAATTCGTTTTTGGGATAAAGAATTTGATGAAATCAACCCTAAAAAAAATGCCAAAGGCGATAGAATGTTTCGACCAGAAGATGTGAAAATTTTACAAATGATTTACCATTTAGTAAAAGAACGCGGTTTCACATTGGAAGGTGCTAAAATTCATTTGAAAGAAGGCAAAAAGAAAACCTTAGACAATTTTGAAATCATCAATAAACTAGAAGGAATAAAAAATCAATTATTAGAATTAAAAAAAGGACTTTGATTTATTTTTCAGTCTCAGTCTCTACAAACAGTAAAAAATTAAAAACTAAATAAATATAAACCTAAAATTAAACAAAGATGGATTTTAAAAAATTTTTACCTTGGATTATTGGAATTGGTATTATTGTAATTGGAATAATGTGGTATTTTGGAGTACAAAACACAGCGCTTAAATACAACCAAGCAACTGAAAAAGAATGGGGAAATGTGAATACGGCTTACCAAAGAAGAAATGATTTAATTGGTAATTTGGTAAACACAGTAAAAGGATATGCAGAACACGAAAAAGGAACTTTAACAGCAGTTATTGAAGCGCGTGCTAAAGCAACAGCAGTTACAATTGACCCAACAAACATCACACCTGAACAATTAGCACAATTTAATCAGGCTCAAAGTGGAGTTTCTTCTGCATTATCTAGATTATTAGTTTCAGTAGAACAATATCCAAATTTAAAAGCTGATCAAAATTTCTTGAAACTTCAAGATGAATTAGCAAGTACTGAAAATCAAATTTTAATGGCAAGAACACGTTTCAACGAATCGGTTGAAGTATTCAACGGATATATCTTAAGTCAACCAAGAAACTTAATCTTAGGTAAATACAAAGAAAAAGCTTATTTCAAAGCAGTTGAAGGTGCAGAAAAACCAGTTGAAGTAAAATTCTAATTTAGATAAAAATCACAATGTCTAAAACGGAAGAATTTTTAACCAAAGCAGAAGAACAAGAAATTGTTCAAGCAATAGTTATTGCCGAAAAAAATACTTCGGGAGAAATTCGCGTACACATAGAAGAAGACAACACCAAGCCTCCTGTTGAAAGAGCACAGGAGGTTTTTCATCTTCTTAAAATGGATGAAACCGAATTGAAAAATGGTGTATTATTTTACATTTGTATGCAAACTAAAAGCTTTGCCATTATTGGCGACAAAGGAATTAATGATTTAGTAGCACCTGATTTCTGGAATTCCACTAAAGACCATGTTATAGAAAAATTTAAAGAAGGAAAATTTAAAGAAGGATTGGTAAATGGAATAATTGAAGCTGGTAAACAATTAAAAAAATACTTTCCTTATAATCATAATGATGATATTGATGAATTGTCTAATGAAATTTCAAGAGGCTAATATGAAAAAAATATTCGTTTTATTCGTTTTCCTATTTGGAATTATTACTCAAGCTCAATACAAAATCCCTGAAAAGCCTAGTTTACAAACATCAGTTTATGATTATGCAAAGTTATTATCTGAATCAGAAAAAAAGGATTTAGGTGATAAATTAGTTTATTACTCCGACTCAACTTCCACTCAAATTGTTGTGATTATTATTGAAGATTTAAATGGAGATAATATCGAAACTTTAACCCCAAATTGGGGTCATAAATGGGGAATTGGAGATGCTAACAAAGACAATGGGATTGTAATTTTACTTTCAAAAAATGATAGAAAAATTTGGATCTCACCAGGCTATGGAACCGAGGTACAACTTGTAGCTGGTATTACTGGAGAAATTGTTAGAAATGTTATTATTCCGGAATTTAAAGCTGGTAGTTATTATAATGGTTTAAACAAAGGAACTGAAGCTATTTTTAAAGTTCTAACTGGAAAATATAAAGGCGAAAGAAAAAAAGACGACGGCAGTATATGGCCAATTGTTATAATTATTGTTTTCTTAATTATATTTTTTATAATCGTTCCTAAAAACAAAAACGGAGGAAATTCTGGCGGTTTTGGAGGTCCTGATTTAGGCGACATCATTATTTTAAGCCGAATGGGACGCGGTGGAAGTTTCGGTGGTGGTTCATCTGGTGGTGGATTTGGCGGCGGTTTTGGCGGCGGTTTTGGCGGCGGCGGATTCTCTGGAGGTGGAGCCGGTGGAAGCTGGTAATGTCAGTATTCTGTGAACAGTTTTTAGTATTCAGTTATAGAAAATAGAGTGAATTAAAATATGCTTATAACAATATTAATTTTTACTTTTTTCTGGATGTTCCCTTTTGCATTTAGAATTCTTAGAAACAATTATGCTTTTATTGCATTTATTTTATTGAGTATTATTTATGTATTACTTGAATATAATTTAATTTACAACAATTTAAACAACATAAATATTCCTAAAAAATCAGAGTTTTTATATTCATTAAATCCATTAGTCTTTCTGATAACTTTTAAAGTAATTGATTTATTCTTTTTGAAATTCAAAAGACGTCATATATATTTTAGAGCAAGGTCTTTTAATGAGTTTTCAGAAGGGGAAGCAGAAAAAGCAGGATTTATTGATACTGTATTTCAAATACTTTTGGCACTATCTCTTTTTTTAACACTTATCATTTCAGGACAAGACAAAATATAAATAAAAAAAAACCGTCTCGTTTAATTTTAACGAGACGGGTTTTTTATTTCTTATTTCTGTCTGAAGTAAATATCAATTGGTACACCACTAAAATTGAAATTCTCACGTAATTTATTTTCAATAAAACGCTTGTACGGGTCTTTTACATATTGAGGCAAATTCGCGAAAAATACAAATTGCGGAACCGGAGTTGGCAACTGCATACAATATTTAATTTTTACATATTTTCCTTTTAATGCTGGTGGCGGATATGCTTCAATAATTGGCAACATCAAATCGTTGAACTTAGACGTTTGAATTTTCTGTTTTCTATTTTCGAAAACTTCTACAGCTGCTTCTAAACCTTTTAATAAACGTTGTTTTTCTAAAGCCGAAACGAATAAAATTGGCACGTCAGTAAATGGTTTAATTTGCTCACGAATTTTTTGTTCGTAATCTCTAGCCGTCATGGTGTCTTTTTCAATCAAGTCCCATTTGTTCACTAAAATTACAATTCCTTTTCTGTTTTTCTCGGCTAACCAAAAAATACTTTGATCTTGACCTTCAAAACCACGAGTAGCATCAATAACCAAAATACAAACATCAGCATGTTCAATCGCACGAACCGAACGCATTACCGAATAAAATTCTAAATCTTCTTTAACTTTAGCTTTTCTTCTAATTCCGGCAGTATCCACCAAATTAAATTCGAAACCAAAACGGTTATAAGTGGTATCAATAGCATCACGTGTAGTTCCAGCAATATCAGTCACCACAAATCTATCTTCACCAATTAAAGCATTAATAATTGAGGATTTTCCAGCATTTGGTCTACCCACAACTGCAAAACGTGGTAAAGGATTTTCTTCTTCTGCGACTTCTGGTAATTCAGGTAAAACTTTTACTAATTCATCCAATAATTCACCTGTTCCACTTCCGTTCATGGCACCGATTGTGAAATATTCGCCTAAACCTAAATTATAAAACTCTAACGCATCTGTAACACGCTTCGAATTATCTACTTTATTTACCGCTAATAAAACTGGTTTGGTTACCTTACGTAATAATTTGGCAACTTCCTCATCCATTGGCGTAATTCCTTCTTCCACATCAACCATAAAAATAATGGCATCACACTCGTCAATGGCTAATTCTACTTGCTTACGAATTTCTCCTTCAAAAATATCATCAGAACCTTTAATGTATCCACCTGTATCAATTACAGAAAATTCTTTTCCATTCCACTCACTTTTCCCATAGTTTCTATCACGTGTAACTCCGCTTACAGAGTCTACAATCGCATCTCTACGTTGAATTAAACGGTTAAAAAAAGTAGACTTTCCTACATTTGGTCTTCCTACAATGGCTACAATATTGTTCATTATTCTTAAATTTTGAATGGGCAAAGTTAATTATTTAAGATGTGAATCAGTGTATTAATTGGTTTTTTTATTAATAAAAAATATTTTCATACATTTGGATGCCCAAATTAAAACCCCATTTTAAGTTGAAAAAAATATTTATTTCTATATTAGTAGTACTACTATGTTTTCAATCAATGGGAATATATTATTTTTTCAATTCTCAACATAAGCATTTTAAAGAAAAAATAATTTCAAAATTAGAAAGTTCATTTTTACAAACTATTACTTTGTCAATTACAGATTATGAAAATAATTTATTAGACGATCATGAAATCAAAATCAAAAATAAACTTTATGACATCTTTGAAAAGAAAATTACTGGTGAAATAGTTGAACTGAAAGTAATTAGTGATGATGATGAAAAATTATTTGATTCAAAATTTAAAAATCACAGCAAAAAAAACAGTTCAAACAAGAATAAAACATTACACAAAAGTAAATTTTACAATTATTTTTCTGCTAATTCGAAAATTACTATTTCTAACATAATTTATTACAACCGTAAAATTCATGTGAAATATAATTTAAAAAAAATCCAATTAATTTCTAAGAAAATTCCAATACCTCCCCCCGAATTTATTTAAATTTTACACAATAAAGTTAAGAAGCCAAATGCTTCAAATTATTTTTTAAAATTTAAATCAAATAAAATGAATTTATTTAAAAAGTCAATTACAATTTTTGTAGTTGCGATATCTTGTGCTTCATTTGGACAAGAACAAAAAAAGGACAGTATAGTAAAAGTCAATCCCATAGAAGAAGTAATTATTACTGCAACTTCTACAAAAAATAAAAACTTATTAAATCAACCTGAATCAATTAGTATTCTAAAAGAAACAGAATTAAAAAGAGGAAATGGTTTATTTTTAGATGATGCTATAAACACAAATGTAACAGGAGTGTTTATGGAAAGAAGAACAACATCTGCAGGTCAACAATTCAACATTAGAGGATATGGAAATGGAGTAAGAGGAACTAATGGAGCAAATAGTAATTTTGACACTCAAGGATCAAAAGTTTACTTAAACAATATTCCAGTAACTGATGCGGAAGGCATTACTTTAATGGACGATTTAGATTTCTCGTCAATTGGTAATGTTGAAATATTAAAAGGTCCTGCTGGAACTTTATATGGTTTAGCTATTGCTGGTGTGGTTAATTTAAAAACTGTAAAACCTGAAGCAGGTAAAACTTCATTATCACATAATACTTTATTTGGAAGTTATGGTTTAAAAAGAACTACAACTCAACTTCAAATTGGAGGAACAAATGGTTCACTTTTAGTTAATTATGGAAACCAATCTTTTGATGGATTTATGGATCATACCGAGTCGAAAAAAGATTTTTTAAACTTAGTAGCTGAAACTAAAATTAGTGAAAAACAAAAAATCAATGCTTATTTAGGATATAGCAACAGTTATGACCAACGTAATGGTGAATTAACAGTAAACCAATACAACAATTTCGATTATTCAGGTAACCCTGCTTACATTAAAAATGACGCTCATTCTAATGTGATTAGTTTTAGAGGAGGAGTTAATAATGAGTATCAAATTTCTAAAAACGTTAGTAATTCTACATCATTTTTCGGAACAGGCTTAAGTAGCAACGTGAGTTCTGCAGGTGGTTGGACAGATAAATCTGCATTAAATTATGGTTTACGTTCAGCTTTTAACTTGAACTTCGATTTATCTGAAACTTTCAAATTGTCAAGTATTTCTGGAATTGAATTACAACAACAAAATGCACAAACAATTGCTTATGCAATGGTAGTAAATCCAGCCGATCCAGCAGGATACAACATTCTTGGAACATTAAGAAGTAATCAGAATACTATTTCTAAAACCAATTCAATCTTTACAGAATGGACATTAGCAATGCCATATAATTTTTCTGTAACTGCTGGAGTTGGAAGTAGCTATATGGGAATTGATTTAAGCGACAGAACAAATTCAAAAAAATATCAAAACTCATATAATGATATGATATCTCCTAAATTTGCGATTAACAAAGTTTTCAATAATAATATCTCTGTTTACGCATCTTACTCTAAAGGATACAAAGCTCCAGTTAGTTCATATTTCTTCATTCCTTTCACAGGAGAAGTAAATAACAACTTAAAAGCTGAGATGGCTAATCAGTTTGAAATTGGTACAAAAGGAAATTTATTAAACAATAAGTTAAACTACGAAATAGCTGTATTCCAAACTAACTACAAAGATAAAATGACTGCAATTGCCGTTCCGAATGCAGGTAATACGGCAACTTTATATTCTTATGTTACTAATGGTGGTGAACAAGAACATAAAGGTGTTGAAGTTTCATTAAAATACAGCGCTTATCAATCGGAAAATGCTATTTTGAAAAGCTTTACTCCTTTTGTTAATATGACATATGCTGATTACACTTACAAAAATTTTGTTTTTCAAAGAACATATAACAGATCTTTCGATTTTTCTGGAGAAAAAGTAGCAGGAACACCACCAGTTGTATTTAATTCTGGTTTTGATTTCACTATTAAACACGGCTTCTACGGAAATGTAACTTATTCATACAGAGATGCAATGTTTTACAGCTATGTTCCTGAAAGTGCTGCAGCAACTGAAAAAGTTTATAATGAAACTAATAGTTTTAATTTGTTAAATGCAAAAATTGGATTCCAAAAAACAATTATTAACCATTTAACATTAGATGCGAGTATGGGAGTTAATAACATTACAAATTCACAATACTACCAAATGGTATTTGTTAACCAATTACCAGATGCATTTTTACCAGCTCCAATTAATGCTACATTCTTCGGAGGTTTAAATATTAAATATACATTTTAATTAGATTAGAGCGATGTGTAAGCATCGCTCTTTTTATAACTCTTTAATGATGAAAAAAATAAGCTATTTCCTGTTTATAATAAGCTTTGTTAGTTGTAATCGTTTTTCTAATGAAGATAAAAATACAGAACAAGAAACTAGAATTGTTTCAGTTTCTAAACAATATAATGAGATCATTTACGCTTTAGGAGCTCAACAAAATATTGTGGCTGTTGATGTTTCAAGCACATTCCCAGCAGATTTAAAAAAACTCCCAACCGTAGGATATCATAGAGCGTTAAGCGCTGAAGCCATTTTAGCAAATAAACCAACATTAATATTAGAAGATAATAATATTGGACCTGATCATGTGGTAAATCAATTAAAGAAATTAAAAATTCCAATGAAAAGATTTGGTGAATATTCTAAATCAATTACTGGTGCAGATTCTTTAATAAAAGAAATGGGAAGCTATTTTCACAAAGAAAAAGAAGCCCAAACATTATGTGATAATTTAGCTAAAGACATGAAAACAGCTTTAGAATTAGGTCAAAAATATAAAACTAAACCTAAAGTATTGGTTATTCATTATGGACAAGCTTCTAACGTGTATTTAGTTATGACAAGCACTAGTGTTGGTGGTAAAATGATAGAATGGGCTGGCGGAGAACTTGCTATAAAGGACAGAAAAGGAATGAAACATTTGTCGCCTGAATTAGTTGCTTCAGCAGATCCAGATGTTATTTTACTAACGGATTTTGGTTATGACAAATTAGGTGGTGATTTTAGCAAAATTGGAGAACTTCCTGGAGTGGCTACAACAAGAGCTTTTAAAAATAAAAAAATATTTAGAATTGAAGAACATGATCTAGTGTACTTAGGACCAAGAACAGGTAAAAATGTACAATTAATTCAAAATTTAATTCACAAATAAAATGTACAAAAGCGTTAAGCATCAATATATTTTCATTCTACTAATAATTTCACTTCTCTTTGTGCTATTTTTTTCAGCCTGTTATGGAGCAGTAAAAATTACATTTAGTGAAATAGTTAATGCGTTATCCAATGAATTCCAAAGCAAACCATCTGTCTCATTAAATGAAAGGATTTTTATTGATATTAGATTACCAAGAACTTTATTAAGTTTTTTTGTGGGTAGCACTTTAGCTATTGGCGGAATTTTAGTACAATCATTATTTAAAAATCCTATTGTAGAACCTGGTATGATTGGAACTTCAAGCGGAGCGGCATTTGGCGCGGCGTTTTTTATAGTTCTTGGAAATACCTATTCCATAAATATTAGCGAATTCTCCTTACCGTTATTGGCTTGTTTAGGTGGTATTTTAGGAACATTTTTAGTGTTTGTTTTATCGAAATCTAGTCAATCCAAATCTATAGTAGTTTTACTTCTAATTGGAGTTGCTACAAATGCATTGTTTGTAAGTGGAATTGGATTTTTATCGTACATCGCAAGAGATCCTCAAGCACGCTCTATTACATTTTGGAACTTAGGAACTATTTCTGGAGCAAATTGGAATGCTGTATATATTGTAGGCACAACTACAATTTTAGGAACTATTTTATCCGTTTTTTTAAGCAAAAACTTAAACACATTAATTCTCGGTGATGAAGAAGCTAAATATTTAGGTGTAAATATTAAGACATTAAAAATTAAAGTACTATTAGTAAATGTTTTGATGGTTTCTATTGCAACATCCTTTGTTGGAGTTATTAGTTTTGTTGGATTAATTGTTCCTCATTTGATAAGAATTACAATTGGCTCAGATAACAAATATCTGTTAATTTACGGAGCTCTTTTAGGTGGTATTTTATTATGTTTGTCTGATTTAATCGCAAGAATTATTATTAGTCCAGCAGAATTACCGATCGGGATTGTGACTTCGTTTGTTGGTGTTCCGATTTTCATTTTATTACTTCGAAAAAAAAATAGCTTTTATTAATATGTTAACAGTTAACAATTTATCGTATTCAATTAACGGAAAGCAAATTTTATCAAACATTTCTGAGAAATTTGAAACCAATAAAATCAATTTAATTATCGGACCAAATGGTGCAGGAAAATCAACATTCATAAAAGCAATTTGTGGAGAATTGAATTTGCCCAACGCATCAATGATTCAATATGACAACAATATTTCATTAAAAAAAACAACTGAATTAGCCAAAATAAGAGCTGTACTTTCTCAAAACGTGGAAGTTAATTTCCCATTAAAAGTAAAAGAAATCGTAATGATGGGAAGACATCCCCATTTTTCAAATTTCCCTTCTAAAAAAGACGAAGCAATTTGTGAAGAAGCTATGGCATTTTTTGATTTAGAAGGTTTTGAAAACAGAGAATTTTATTCTTTGAGTGGTGGAGAAAAACAAAGAGTTCATTTTGCTAGAGTGATGACTCAAATTTGGCATCCAATTGAAAATCAAACGAGATATTTAATCCTTGATGAACCGCTCACCTTTCTTGATGTAAATTACCAATATAACTTTATGTATAAAATTCAAGAAATTGCAAAACAAAAAAACATAGTAATTATAGGAGTTTTACACGATTTAAATTTGACAGCGAAATTTGCAGATAAAATTATTCTATTGAAAAAAGGAGAAATTATTGCTTCTGGAAATAAAAATGATGTTTTAACCGAAGCAAATATTCATGATGCTTATCAAATGAATCCGAAAATTTACTCTATGGATAACCAAAAATTTATTTCTTTTTAAATAAAAATAGCCTAACAAAATTGCTAGGCTATTTTTTTTTATTGTTATTTTTGATTGTATCCGAATCGGCGCAACTGAAACGCATTATTTCTCCAATCTTTATTCACTTTTACGAAAATTTCGATGTGAATTTGCTTATCGAAAAACAATTCTAAATCGGCACGAGCTTGCATTCCTACTTTTTTCAAAGCGGCACCTTTATGTCCGATGATAATTCCTTTTTGTGTATCACGCTCCACCATGATAACCGATTTGATTCGGATAATATTTTCTTCTTCTTTAAATTCCTCGGTTTCTACCTCAACTGCATACGGAATTTCTTTGTCGTAGTTCAATAAAATTTTCTCACGAATGGTCTCATTTACAAAAAAACGCTCTGGTTTATCTGTCAAAGCATCTTTAGGATAATATGGTGGTGAAACGGGTAACAATTCAACAATTCTACTTAACACTTCTTGAACATTAAAGTTTTCTAAAGCCGAAATTGGAAAAATCTCTGCATTTGGCACTTTGTCTTTCCATAATTGTACTTGTTCTTCCAATAATTCTTGGTTCGATTTGTCGATTTTATTCAACAACAGTAAAACTGGAATCTTAGCATGAATAATTTTATTAAAAAACTCTTCATCTTTTAATTCCTTCTCACCTATTTCAACCATGTAAATTAATATATCAGCATCTGAAAAAGCTGTTTTTACAAAATCCATCATACTGGTTTGTAAATCGTAGGCTGGCTTAATAATTCCGGGCGTATCCGAAAACACAATCTGATACTCTTCATCATTTACAATTCCGAAAATTCTATGACGTGTCGTTTGTGCCTTACTCGTAATAATAGACAATTTCTCGCCCACCATGGCATTCATTAAGGTTGACTTTCCAACGTTTGGGTTGCCTATAATATTAACAAAACCTGCTTTGTGTGACATATTTATTTTTTTGCAAAGGTAAATAAAAAAAGCCACTCATTTCAGAATGGCTTATTTATAGTATTATAGTATAAAATTATTCTGCAGCAACTAATTTGTTAGCACTACGGTATAAGAATTCGTTATAAATGTGACGACGTGCAAAACGTGCAGGTGAATCAGCATTTACCATTTTAATATAGGTATTTCTTGGAACACCAAAATATTCGAACTGACTTCCATCTAAAAAGCTAATATATAACACACCTTGATCCATGTAAAAATCTGTAATGTGTGAAGTTGTAGTAGTAGCAATGTAAGCGTCTTTTACTTTTTCTTGAGTTTCAGGAGCGATACTTACTAAAAAGTGGTAAGCTTCAATAATATTTTTACTTCTTTCCTCAGCCGCTAAACGTTCCACTGGATCAGCAATAGTATCAGGATGATCTTCCTTCATGCTGTTTCTGTAAATCGTTTTTAATTCTTTTAATGTGGCAGTTTTAGTAACGTTAAGTAACTTTCTGTACTCAATAATTTTCTTTGTGTTCATATTTTTTCAAAATAAAGGTGCAAAAGTAGTGTTTTTTATTTTCAAAATCCTAAAAAAAATGGATTAATTTATTGTTAAATAATTGATTACAAGTTATTTACATAAAAAAACCCTCTCATTTCTGAAAGGGTTACTTAGTAGCGGGAACAGGACTCGAACCTGTGACCTTCGGGTTATGAGCCCGACGA
>CAMLRV010000002.1 GCA_946482495.1 uncultured Flavobacteriia bacterium | reverse complement strand
TAATGCAAAAATTTCTAATGTGCTTCAATTGTTTTTTTTCAAAATTCAAAACTCAAAATTCAAAATTTGTTCTTCTACAAACCTAGTTTTTCAAATTTAAAATATTCTTTTTACTTCTGTTATAATCTGCAAATATAGCGTAATTATACGGTTTTGAAAAAGAATAATTCAGGAATAACTCTTTAAAACTCAAACTTCAATTGATACACCACAAATTTCTTCTGATGGGTGTTTAAATTGTTTAACGAAATTCCCAATAAGCGAACCGAATTTTTGAGTTTTTCTTGATACAATAATTCTTTCGCAGTTTCAAAAATCAAGCCTTTATCGGAAATAAAATAAGGCAACGTTTTGCTGCGAGTTTGTAAAGTAAAATCGGAATATTTGATTTTTAATGTAATGGTTTTACCTGCTATTTTGTGTTTTTTAATGCGTCGTTCAATTTCTTCAGCGATGTTATTTAAACGTTCTTCCATATAAATTTCGGAAGATAAGTTTTTAAAAAAGGTGCGTTCGGCTCCAACCGATTTCATTTCTCTGTTAGGTTTAACTTGACTAAAACTGATCCCACGAGATAAATTATAATATGATTTTCCGCTGTTTCCAAAATGTTGTTCGAGATATTCTAGAGATTTCGATTTTAAATCAGTTCCAGTATAAATTCCTAATTGATACATTTTTTCAGCGGTGACTTTCCCAATGCCGTAAAATTTTTTCACATCTAACACTTCAATAAACGCTTCTACTTCATCTGGATTGACTGTTTTTTGTCCGTTAGGTTTATTGAAATCACTAGCAATTTTCGCCACAAATTTATTAACAGAAATGCCAGCCGAAGCCGTTAAACCTGTGGTTTCAAATATTTTTTGACGAATTTCTTTCGCGATTAATGTCGCACTCGGATTACCTTTTTTATTTTCTGTTACATCCAAATACGCTTCATCTAACGAAAGCGGTTCCACCAAATCGGTGTATTCGTAAAATATTTTTCGAATTTGTTTGGAAACTTCGGTATAACGTTTGAAATTAGGTTTTACAAAAATTAAATCGGCACATAATCTGGCCGCTTGCGCGCCACTCATCGCACTTCTCACTCCGAATTTTCTGGCTTCATAACTCGCGGCACTTACTACACCACGCGCTTCATTTCCTCCCACAGCAATTGGTTTTCCTTTTAAATCAGGATTATCCAATTGCTCTACAGAGGCATAAAAAGCATCCATATCAATGTGAATTATTTTTCGTTGTATGGTTTCCATAAGTAGTACAAATTACAGAAATTTTAATGAATCAAAAGACTAATTTATTTTAATTTTTTTCGTTATTTTGGTTTTTAATATTTCGAAAAAATGCAAGAAATAGAACGTAAATTTTTAGTCCATTCTTTAGATTTTATAGCTGAAGCGAGTTCATCACAAAAAATCGCGCAAGGTTATTTGAATAGTCATCCTGAAAGAACGGTTCGTATTAGAATTAAAGACCAAAAAGGATTTATTACGATTAAAGGTCAAGGTGATGCAACCGGAACCACACGTTTTGAATGGGAAAAGGAAATCGATTTAGAAGAAGCAAAAGCTTTACTTAAATTGTGTGAAACAGGTGTAATTGATAAAACCCGTTATTTAATTTCGAAAGGAAAACATACGTTTGAAGTGGATATTTTTGAAGGAGAAAACAAAGGTTTAATCATGGCAGAAATTGAACTTTCTGATGCCAATGAAACGTTTGAAAAACCAAGTTGGTTAGCTAAAGAAGTCACAAATGATGAACGATATTATAATGCCTATTTAAGTAAAAAGCCTTTTACGAGTTGGTAAAAGGCTTTCTTTTTATTTTTTCACGATTTCTAAATCGACTTCAATATGACCGCCATACGATTTTGGTGCGATTGCCATAAAAGCTTTTCTAGTTAAATCGATATGTTTGGTTTTCACGAATGGACCTCTATCGGTAACCGTTACATAAACCACTTTTTTGGTTTTCACACCTGTTACTTTTAGTTTGGTTCCGAAAGGCAGTTTACGGTGGGCACAGGTCATGTCATTATTATTAAAACGAGAGCCACTTGCTGTTCTTCTGCCGTTAAATTTATTTGCATAATAAGAAGCATTCGCTCCTTTGTGATACATTTCTAATTTTTCAATAACTTTTAGGGTGTCTTTCTTAGTCGTATCAGCAACTTTTGTCTTCGGCTTTTCTTGAGAAGGTACCATTTTTAAGTTTTCCCTCTGAAAAAACAACACCACCAAAAGCGGCAATATGTAAATAAATTTTTTCATCTTCATTTTATATAAGATTAAAAAAGAAGTAAATTTCTGTTACTTCTTTTAATTTTTTCCGATTGGTTTGACAAAAACTATGCCATCCAATTCGACCAAGGAATTCTTGATAAAAATAAAAGCAATCCTAAAGCAAAAAATATTCCTATTTTTTTGAATTTACCATTACTACTTATTTCTTTTTTATGTTTACTCCAACCTATTGTAATAAATGCAATAGCTATAATATTGATTAAAGGATGTTCTAATGCAGTTAATCGCATGGCTGCATTGCTCATTTGACTCATAGCAGATTTTCCTAAAGGAGAAGTTACCCATAAAATTAATCCAACCACTAATTGAATGTGACTTAAAATCAAAGCCACTAACGACAAACTTCTGTCTTTTGATGTGAAATCTCTTTTAGATGAAATTCCTAAAAAAGCATTTATTGTGGCAATTGTTAACATCGCTAAAACCGCATATGCTAACGTAGAATGGATAGATTGAATCGTTTCTGTCATAGTTGTAGTTATTTAGTTATATTTTCAAATGTAAGAAAATATATGTAATTAGTGTTTAATTTTACATTAAAATTTATACACTTCGGTTGGAGAAATGCACATACTTAATTGAATATCAGTAGGCAATACATCCGAAATAATTGACTCCGATTTAAAGAATGACAAACCAATTTTTAAGACTTCTGGCTTACATTCTGATAAAAATTTATCGTAAAAACCTTTTCCATAACCCACTCGATTTCCTTTTTCATCAAACGCTAAAAGCGGTACAAAAACAACATCAATTTTGGAAACAGGAACTTCTAAACCATCAACAGGTTCCGGGATATCATATTCGTTTTTTTTAATTTTAGTGTTATCCGTTAATAAAAAATGTGTCATTTCTCTGGTTTCGAAATCTGATTTTGATATGACAATGTTTTTATCTTTTCCAGCTAACACTTGAAGAATATATTCGGTATTAATTTCTTTCTGACTTTCAATTGGTAAAAACAGATGATAGAAACTATGTTGCCAAATATCCAAATGAATCAATTGATTGGCAATTTGCAACGACAATTCTTCAATATCATTTTCAGATAATTGTTGTCGCATTTGTTTGTATTTAACTCGTAATTCTTTTTTGGTCATGTTTTTTACTTTTCAAGTCAAATGAAATTACGAAACAATTTTAAATAATTAATTTTATTCCGTAAACGCATTACCATTTTCGCCAACGTAAAAATATTTTTTATGATCTTCCGAAACTCGAACAACAATAAAAGCTTCGTTTAAATCATTATATTCTTTTACTTCAACAAATTTTGGATCAATAAAACGATTAGATGAAATGAAATAAATTCCTTTTTTATCATCTAATTTCGTTTGGATAAATTTAAGTCTAATTTCTATTTCATCATATTTAGCTGGAAGCAAAACTTCTCCAGTTTGATTGGTTAATCCTTTTTTCTCATCCTTTTCAAATGTGAGAAAATAATTTATCTTATGGTTTCTATCTAAATCTGAAGTTAAAAATTCTAATTTTTCAAATTTAGGAAGAAATCCAATATTCGAATTCTCATTTATAAAACCATACAAATTATTTTTTCTAGTAATAAATGATTTATATTGATAATTGATTGGGATTTTTTCGTCAAAATCTTTAAACTGTTTATTAGAACTGGAATGACTATCTGCAATTATTTCTGTAGACTGTATATCTTCCATTGCTTCTACACGATAAGAAACATTCAAATTTTCTTGAACAGGTGTATAAACATACTGCGTTATTTTTTCATTTGAAACTCTCCAACGGTACATATGTTTTTCTTCATCTTCATCCATAAAATTAATTTGATCATAAATTACTGGAATTACAATTTTAGCTTGAGCATCAGCGATTCCAATTTTATTGTTTTTTTTAATTAAAAAAGCGTTATCCATTTGACTAGAAATTGAATCGTATTCGAATGGCAAAACCGGAGTTGATAAGCTAATTATACCAAATTTATTTTGCTCATTTTTAGCAATAAAATAACCTAAATCAGAAATTTTTTCTAAATTTAAATAACGCAATGGCAGTAAACTTTTATTTTGTGAGTCTATAATTCCAATGCGTTTATTCATATATGCAAAGGCGAAAGAAATTTCTTTTCGATTTACCATAACTTTTTCAAAAAAGCTTACACTATCATATTGTGGTGTAATCAAAATTTTCTTATTGACATCACTAAATCCCCATTTTGAATTTTTTACAAATGGAATCATTATTTGATTTTGACCAAAACATAAGCCGCTTAAAATAAACGCCAAATAAAATATTTTTATTTTCATTATTTAACTAATGTAAAAGTGAAACTACCCTTTTCAACCGTACCTGTATATTCTTGTTTGTCAAGATATTTGTTTAAAAATATCTTTTTAGTTATTAATCCATTTGAAGAAAATGTATTCTGAAAATTTGGATAATCTTTCACGTTTTTTTCATAAAATAATAACCCGAACTCATGCTCATATCCATAAAAAGTTGTGCTTAATCCATTTTCAGTCCTAATTAATTTTTCTTTTAAATGCTGACATTCATTTCGATTTAATTCATTTGCTTTAAGTATTTTAAATTTTGAACCTTCATGACTTCCCAATATTTCTTGATTTAAAAGCGTATTGGTATATCTAAAAGTAATACCTTCCGAATCGGGTTCGTCAAATAATTCTAAATCTATGGTTCCTTCATTATTACTATACATAATACGATTGAATTCTTTGTCAGTATCACTAGAATAATTCGATATTTTTATGTTGTAGTTAATCTTACAATCTAAACTAAATTTTATTTTATTTTCAATTTCTGACAATGAAATTTCTTCAGGCTGGTGTTCTTTTCTACAAGCATTCAATGAATCTTTTACTTCTTTAAAAGAAACTAAAATATCATTTAAATTTGATTTATAATTGTTTTCATATGTAGCTTTAAAATCTGAAACATCAAATTCTACACTCATAATGCTTACCGCTAAAATTGAAGAATTTGTTGGCACATTTTGTAACAATCCCATATTCTTTAAATAATCTTCAAACTCCGATTTCTCAGAATTTCCATTAACAATCCAAAGTTGGATATTTAGAGCATCATTATCAAAATTGTATAAGGTAGCTTCTTTACCAAAAATATTTTTAGACGTATTCGTTTTATAAAATCCTCCTTTTGGAAAAGCTTCTTTAAAAGTGAAATACGATAATTTATTTTGAGAACGAACTACTACAACATCGTATTCTTTAAAATAAGATAAAACTTTTCCAGTTTTATTTCCATCCAATAATCGATTAAATACAAAACAATTTCCATTATCTAAACTTGAAAACTTGATTTTAATTTTACTATCATTAGTATTCGTTAATTTCTTTTCGTCAGCTAAAAAAATTCTTTCCGACTTTATTTTAAAAATCTGATTTTGTGCACTTAAAAAGCATGTACACAAAAATAAAAATAAGCATAGTGTTCTTTTCATGAACTTAAATATAAAATAATTTCAAATTTACACGATTATTTATATTTACGAATTGAAAAAACACATTTGTACAAACATTTTCTCAGAAGGAAATTTTGAACAAGTTCTTTAAACGTGAGAAGTAAGTCTTTTTTTTACCTTTTCAGAAGCTTTCATTTCATTTATAAAGTTAGTTAAATGTTCGATTTCCACATGATCCATTAGCACAATTTTATACCATTTATTGTTTTCGTTATGTTGCTGTGGTACTAAACCATATTTATGTGCGATATTTTCAGGGACAAATTCTGCTTTAATCGTCACAATATTCATATACGGACAATTATAATATTCAATATTTAACGCGTCTAATTCTTTGGTTAAAAACTGTGTTCGCATTAGTAAAATGCTAATTTTTTCGAACCAAGCATATGGTCCGTACGTAAATAAAATCATCCAAACCGCAACAGCATTCGCGCCAGAACGACTTCCACATAATGTTAAATCCATGCCTTCAACGTATTCGGCTTCTTTGGTCAACACATTTTCAATTAAGCCTTTTCTACAAATAAAAACTCCTGTTCCGTAAGGCGCTTGTAGCATTTTATGTGCATCAATTGTAATCGAACTAATTTTCGCATTACTGAAATTGATATCTGAATTTTCATTGCTAAATGGATAAACAAATCCACCATAAGCACCATCAATATGCAGTTTATATTCTAATTGATGTTTCTCTAAAACTTCGATATAATCGGTTGGATCATCTACCGAACCAAACATCGTTGTTCCCATATTCGAAACGGCAATAAAATATTTAATTCCTTTATTTTTGGCTTCGATAACTAAATTTTCAAGTTGGTTTTTCTGAATTTTTCTAGAATTAAAATCGACAGGAATGGAAATCCAATCGATTTGCATTAAATTAGAGGCTTTTGGTATAGAATAATGTGTGTCTTCGCTCGCTAAAATGGCTATTTCTTCAAGTTTAGCTGTAAAATGATTGAAAAAATAATTTCGAAATACCCAAATGGCCTGAATGTTAGCTTCTGTTCCGCCAGGAGAAATATAACCATCAAATTCATTGGGTTGAAATTTAAATACATCAACTGCTAAAACATTTAACACTTCTCGTTCAATTTCTTGTGTGCCATAAAAAGCATTTTCAGAAGTTCCGAAAGTGTGACAACCAATATTATTTGGATTAGCCACAAATGCTCTTAATGTTGGAGCGTCTCGTAAAAAAGGTGCTTCTTCATAAAACACTTTACTGTCTAATCTTGAAGCGGGAAATCCCAATGAAGTATCCGTTGCAAAATTTACATTTTGAATTAAAGCTTCATCAATTCTAACTTGTCTTTGTTGTGGGGTGAGTTTTTTCCAATAGTGCATACCTAAATTTTTAAGCAAATTTAGATTGTGATTTTCGGATAAAATATGATAATTGTTAGGTTTTAATTCTGAATTCTACTTCTCTAATTGATTGGAAATATGAAAAATCGCATCACCTTGATACACAATTGGCGCATCGTTTACATTAATTAAATAACCATCATGAGGTGCTTTTACTTTGTGCTCTACTTTTCCAAAAGGATCAGAAATGGTGGCAATTAATTCGCTTTTCTTGACAAAACTTCCAATGGTTTTCAATCCGTGAAACATTCCAGAAAATGGGGCTCTAATCCAATCCGATTTTAAAATATAAATGGTTTTATTTGGCTCCGAATACTCGTGTTTTTTTTGCAACATTTTTAGATGCGATAAAAAACGTTTGGTACCTTCTAAAGCTTCATGAATGACATCCAAATTAATGTCAATTGATTTTCCACCTTCGAACAAAAGCATCTTCGCACCCATTTCGTCACAAGAACTTCTAAACGAACCCGAAATATTATTCGAATATAAGGTAAACGGCGCTCCAAAAACATCCGACAATTTCTTTAACTCCTCATTATTAGGTACGATTCTAATTTGTGGTGCGTTAAAACGTTGCGCGCCACCCGCATGAAAATCGATGGCATAATCAATATGTGGAATAATTTCTTTTAAAATATAATACGCAAAACGACTCGCTAACGAACCTTCTTTACTTCCTGGAAATACTCGATTTAAATCTCGACCATCAGGAAATTCACGAGTTTGATTTAAAAATCCGAAAATATTAATAATCGGCATGCAAATGATGGTTCCCGATTTGGGTTTATTAATTTTCTTAACGATAATTTGGCGCACAATTTCAGTCCCATTAATTTCATCTCCATGCAAACCGGCACTCAATAAAACCGTTGGACCTTCAACTTTGCTTCTTTCTACAATAATCGGAATTTCGATATCTGTCATAGAATGCAGCTTGGCAATTTTCATGTTGATAGTTTTATTTTCTCCTGGTAAAATGGTTTCGTTGAAAATGGTAATTTCTTTATGCATGCCTTGAAATATGTTTTTTGCTAAAATAGTAAAATTTACTTCACAACAATTCAATAGATTTTTGTTATTTTTGTAAGACTTTCTCAAGTCAAATTTCTGAATACTAAAAACTGAACACTGCATACTTGCAAATGACGCCACTTGAACTCCAAATACAAACTTTACCTGATAATCCTGGTGTATACCAATATTATGATAAGGATGGAAAAATTTTATACGTTGGTAAGGCGAAAAATTTAAAAAAGCGTGTTCAATCTTATTTTACCAAAAACCACGATAATTATAAAACTTCCGTACTGGTTAAGAAAATTGTAACCATCAAACATATTGTTGTTCCTACAGAAACCGATGCTTTGTTATTGGAAAACAATTTAATTAAAACCTTACAACCGCGATATAATGTTTTACTTCGTGATGATAAAACCTATCCTTGGATTTGTATCAAAAAAGAAGCTTTCCCGAGAGTATTTCCAACCAGAAAAATGGTAAAAGATGGTTCGGAATATTTCGGTCCGTATACGAGTTTCAAAACAGTAAACACCCTGTTAGATTTGATTAAAGAATTATATCCATTACGAACGTGTAATTTCGATTTGTCGTTAGGGAATATCAAATCTGGAAAGTATAAAGTGTGTTTAGAATATCATATTGGTAATTGTCGTGGCGGTTGCGAAGGGTTGGAAACACAGGAAGAATATCAACATCAAATCACGGCGATTCGAGAAATTTTAAAAGGAAATTTCAAAGAAAGTTTAAAAGATTTTAAAAACCATATGCAAGTTTTGGCTTCAGAAATGAAGTTTGAAGAAGCCCAAAAAATCAAAGATAAAATTGAAGTTTTAGAAAATTATCAAGCGAAATCGACAATTCTAAATCCGAAGATTACCAATGTAGATGTATTTTCGATTGTCTCCGATGAAACGATGGCATATGTGAATTTTTTACAGATTTCGCACGGAGCGATTATTCGAAGTCATACTCTTGAATTAAAGAAAAAGCTAGACGAAACCGACGAAGAATTATTAGAATTAGCCGTTGTGGAAATTCGTGAGCGATTTTATTTGACATCTAAAGAAATTATCGTACCTTTTGAAATAGATTTAGGAGAAAACATAAAAATAACCGTTCCAAAATTAGGCGACAAAAAAGAAATTTTAAATCTTTCTGAAAGAAATGCAAAATATTACCGTTTAGACCAACTGAAACAAATAAAAATTGTAGATCCGGATCGTCATACCAATAGAATTATGGCACAAATGCAAAAGGATTTACGCCTTTCAGTAGAACCTCGACACATAGAATGTTTTGATAATTCTAACATCCAAGGAACAAATCCTGTTTCGGCTTGTGTGGTTTTTAAAGATGGGAAAGCGAGCAAAAAAGATTATCGCCATTTTAATATCAAAACCGTTGAAGGTCCGAACGACTTTGCTTCTATGGAAGAAGTGGTGTACAGAAGATACAAAAGATTACTCGACGAAAATGAATCGTTACCACAATTAATTATTATTGACGGTGGAAAAGGGCAATTGTCTTCGGCATTAAAAAGTTTAGAAGATTTAGGTTTACGTGGAAAAATTGCCATTATCGGAATTGCCAAACGTTTGGAAGAATTATTTTATCCTGAAGATCCAATTCCGTTATATTTGGATAAAAAATCGGAAACACTAAAAATTATACAACAATTACGAAACGAAGCACACCGATTTGGCATCACACATCACAGAGACAAAAGAAGTAAATCTGCTTTAAATTCATCTGTGGAAAGTATTCCTGGAATTGGCGAAAAAACCATGATTGCCTTAATTTCTCACTTCAAAAGTGTCAAAAGATTAAAAGAAGCAACTGAAAAAGAAATTTCCGATGTGGTTGGACTTTCAAAAGCAAAAAAAATTACCGAATTTTACAAAAAACAATAATTCATGATCATAAAGAAACAAGTTAAAAGTAAAAAGAGCCAAGTAGCTAGCTTAGTTGCTAAGTATACTTATTTAGTACTTTTTACTTTTACCTTTTTACTTGGTTCTTATTCAACTCAAGCACAAGATACCATTCAAAAACCAAAAATTGGCTTGGTACTTTCTGGTGGTGGCGCGAAAGGTTTGGCACACATTGGTGTATTAAAAGTGATTGATTCTTTAGGAATTAAAATCGACTATATCGGCGGTACCAGTATGGGGGCAATTGTTGGTGGATTATATGCTTCTGGCTATACGGGCAAACAATTAGATTCTATTTTTAAATCTTTAAATATTGACGATTTAGTACAAGACAATATTCCTAGAAAATCAAAAGTACTTATCAATAAAAGAAATGATGATATTTACGCCTTAACGCTTCCTTTTCAAAATTTTAAATTAGAAACACCAAACGCACTTTCAAAAGGATTGTATAATTATAATTTTCTATCACAACTCACCTATCATGTTAGAGATGTTAGAGATTTTAAAAAATTACCGATTCCTTTTTTCTGTATGACCACTGATATTGAAACAGGTGAACAAGTTGTTTTAGATAAAGGTATTTTATCTCAAGCTTTAGTGGCTAGTGGATCGATTCCAAGTTTGTTTTATCCAATTGAAATTGATGGTCGGTTATTAGTTGATGGTGGTGTGACCAATAACTATCCCGTGGAGCAACTAAGAGCATTAGGTGCCGAAATTATTATTGGTGTAGATGTTCAAGAAGAGCTAAAAACTAGAAAAGATCTTCAGGGAATAACCACTATTTTTGGGCAAATTTCTAACTTTAATACGCAAGGCCAAATGGACAGTAAGCGAAAACTTACTGATATTTACATCAAACCAGATATTAAAGGTTTTACCGTGTTATCATTTAATGGCGGAAAAAGAATTATTACTAATGGAGAAAATGCTGCCAAAGATGCGCTAAATGAACTTCAAAAATTAAAAACTTCAAATTATATAAAACCAGAATTAAATACAGTTGGAGATTCTATTTCTATTGGTGAAATTGGTTTTACAGATCTAAAAAAATATACAAGAGCTTACATTCTTGGAAAACTAAGATTTAAACCTAATTCTAAAATTAGTTTTAAAAATTTTCAAACTGGAATTCAAAATTTAAATAACACACAAAATTTTAGTTCTATTCATTATCAATTTGACGAAAATAATATTTTCATTGACTTGAAAGAAAATAAGATAAATACCTATTTAAAATTTGCTTTACACTACGACGAATTATATAAAAGCGGTGCATTAATAAACATCACGCATAAAAAATTATTTTCAAAAAATGATATGGTTTCCTTCGATATGATTTTAGGAGACAATTTCAGATACGATTTCAACTACTTAATTGACAATGGATATTATTTTAGTTTTGGTGCATCTTCATTTTTAAATAAGTTTAATAAAAACGTAAATAATGCTTTTGGAATTGAAAATTATTTAAACAATAACCTCGAAAAAATAAATTTAGATTATTCTAGTTTAAACAATAGAGTTTTTCTTCAAACGGTATTCTTACGAAAATATAATATTGGTGGTGGTGTAGAATTTCAAAATCTGACCTTAAAGTCAGAAAATTTACCAGATGCAAATAAAACTATAGAAAACAGCAATTACATGTCGTTTTTCGGTTTTTTAAATCACGATACGTTTGACAATAAATTTTTCCCAAATAAAGGTTGGTATTTTAAAAGTAATTTCAATTATTATTTTTATTCATCTGATTTTTCGAATCAGTTTAATAAATTTTCAATTGCGAAAGCTGACATGGCTTTGGCTTTTGAACCAATCAAGAAAATTTCTGTTATCATCCAAAACGAAGGAGGATTTAAAGTTGGGTATTCCTCTTTACCTTATTTTGATTTTGTATTAGGTGGTTATGGATTTAAAGATACCAATAACATTCGTCCTTTTTACGGATATGATTTTTTAAGTTTAAGCGGAAATTCATATGTAAAAGCCAGTTCAGTAATTGATTATGAATTTTACAAAAAAAACCACTTTAACTTTACATACAACGCTTCCATTGTAGGCGATTTTATCTTTAATTCCACTAAAAATTGGCTAAACAAACCTTCATTTACTGGATTTGGATTGGGTTATGGATTAGAAACACTTATTGGTCCAGTTGAAATTAAATACACTTGGTCTCCTGAAACACATTTTTCTGGTTTTTGGTTTAATTTAGGCTTCATTTTCTAATAAAAATTTTTCGTTTGGTTATTTAGGCGAAAAAATCATATATTTGGCGCAACAAAAAATTATTACTTTATGTCAATTTGGAGAATTAAACCAGTTTCAGCATTTGAAGCTGATATGAAAAAAAGTGAATTAAAGCGAGTTCTAGGTAAATGGAGCTTAACAGCTATAGGTATTGGAGCTATTATTGGTGGTGGTATTTTTGTACTTACTGGAACAGGAGCTTATTACCATGCTGGACCAGCTTTAGCTATTTCATTTATCATTGCGGGTATTGCTTGTGTATTCGCTGCATTATGTTATTCAGAGTTTGCTTCAATTTTACCTGTTGAAGGTTCTGCTTATGCTTACGCATACGGAACTATTGGTGAAGTTTTTGCATGGATTATTGGTTGGGGATTAATTCTAGAATATGCCATGGGTTCCATGACGGTTGCCGTTTCATGGTCAGGATACTTCAATAAACTTCTCAAAATGTTTCATATCAAATTACCAGAATGGTTAACGACAGATCCTGCTAGTTATACTGGTGAAGGTTTTTCTATGAATTTACCAGCATTTTTAATTGTACTTTTAGTAATTTCTATCCTTGTGAAAGGAACAAAAGGTGCTGCAAGTGCGAATAACTTCATTGTACTTTTAAAAGTATCTGCAGTTATTTTCGTAATTCTTGCTGGAGCATTCTTTATTAATATGGACAACTGGGATCCATTTATCCCAGCTGCTACTGAAATTGTTGACAAAGCTGGAACACACAAAGCATATGGTGTGAGTGGAATTATTTCAGGAGCTGCGGCAATTTTCTTTGCTTATGTAGGTTTTGATGCCGTTTCTACTCAAGCTGGAGAAGCTATAAATCCTAAAAAAGATGTTCCTTTTGCAATTATCGCGTCATTATTAGTTTGTACTATCCTTTATATTTTAGTATCATTAGTATTAACTGGTATGATGAATTACCAAGATTTTAACCCACTAGGAAAATTCCCAGAAGCTATTAAAGCACCAGTGGCATACGCCTTTGATATTGCCGGACAAGCTTGGGCAGGTTATATTATTACTATCGCTGCAACGGTTGGTTTAATTTCAGTATTAATGGTTATGATTATGGGACAATCTAGAATTTTCTTAGGAATGTCTAAAGATGGATTAATTCCTTCTGTGTTCTCTAAAGTAAATCCATTATCTGGTACACCAAAAAACAACTTAATGATTTTAGGTGGATTTATTTCTATCGTAGCTGCTTTTACACCTATTAACAAATTAGCAGATATGACAAGTTTCGGTACTTTATTTGCCTTTACTATGGTTTGTATCGCAGTTTGGATTTTAAGAGTGAAACAACCAGGTTTAGAGCGTACTTTCAAAGTTCCTGCTTTACCAGTAATTGCAATTTGTGGAATCTTAATTAATACGTATTTAATGATTAACTTAAGTCACGATGCACAATTACTATCTTTAGGATGGTTAGCAATCGGAATCTTAGTGTATTTCTTATACGGAAAACGAAATTCAAAACTGAACAACAACCAAGAATAATACTTAAAACGACTTCCAATGGAAGTCGTTTTTTTTGGATTTAAATTTTATGACAATTATCAGTTTAAAAAAAATATTTTTTCCGATATTTGTGTAATGAAAATCTTTTGGACAGATTTATTAGCACACTTAAAGTTCCTCATCAAGAGAAATCCTGAATGAGCATTTAGTGTGCCAATATGCCACTTATTTTTAATTGACATATTCATTGGCACCTCGACATAGTTATTCATTGTCTAATTAAAAAAATAACAAATGCCAATATATCATAAATTAGGAGAAATTCCTCGTAAACGTCATACGCAATTCCGTAAACCAAACGGTGATTTGTACTATGAACAATTATTCGGAACAATTGGTTTTGATGGAATGTCAACCAATTCGTACCATGAATTCCGACCAACCATGGTCAAAGAAATTCGCAAACAATATTCTGTAGCTCCAAAAATTGCTAAAGCAAATAATATTCAATCGTATCGATTAAGAGGTTTTCAAGTGGAACCACAAAACGATTTTTTAGAAAGTAGAAAAATTGTTTTAACCAATTCAGATTGTCACATTGTTTTAGCTGCTCCGAAAAAATCGACTACAGATTATTTCTATAAAAATACCGATTCAGACGAAGTAATTTTCATCCACAGAGGAACTGGAAAATTACGTACGATGTATGGAAATTTAGATTTCAAATATGGAGATTACTTAGTAATTCCTCGTGGAATGATTTATAAAGTTGATTTCGATACGGAAGACAATCGTTTATTTATTGTTGAATCGCACCGACCAATTTATACTCCAAAAAGATATAGAAACTGGTTCGGACAATTATTAGAACATTCACCGTTTTGTGAAAGAGATATTCGTCGTCCAGAAGAATTAGAAACGTATGCTGAAAAAGGTGAATTTATCATCAAAGTAAAAAAGAAAGACGAAATTTTTGAAATGGTTTATGCTTCACATCCTTTTGATGTGATTGGATACGACGGTTTCAATTATCCATACGCTTTTTCAATTCACGATTTCGAACCCATTACAGGTAGAATTCATCAACCACCACCAGTGCATCAAACATTTGAAACAGATGCTTTCGTAATTTGTTCATTCGTTCCAAGATTGTATGATTATCATCCAGATTCTATTCCAGCACCATATAATCATAGTAATATTGATAGCGATGAAGTGTTGTACTATGTAGATGGAGATTTCATGAGTCGTAACGACATCGAAGCCGGACATATTTCTTTACACCCAGCAGGAATTCCTCACGGACCACACCCTGGTGCTACAGAAAGAAGTATTGGAAAAGTTGACACGCAAGAATTAGCAGTTATGGTGGATACTTTCAAACCTTTAATGGTAACGGAAGATGCTATGAACATTGCAGATGATAAATATTACCAATCTTGGTTAGATTAATTTAAAAAAACACAACTTAGGTAAACTTTTTTACCAAAAAAATATAAAATATTATGAGTAACGAAATAAAATCAGTCGAATACGGCTTAGAAAAAATATTTGAAGGCGCACAAGATTTCTTACCTTTATTAGGAACGGATTATGTAGAATTTTATGTAGGTAACGCCAAACAAGCGGCACATTTTTACAAAACAGCTTTTGGTTTCCAATCCTTAGCCTATGCAGGATTAGAAACTGGTGTGAAAGACAGAGCATCATATGTATTAAAACAAGATAAAATTCGTATCGTATTAACTACAGCTTTAAATAGTAATTCTCCAATTGGTGAGCACGTGAAAAAACATGGTGATGGTGTTAAAGTGATTGCCCTTTGGGTAGAAGACGCCCGCAAATCTTTTGAAGAAACTACATCACGTGGTGCAAAACCTTATTTTGAACCAGTAGTGGAAAAAGATGAAAATGGTGAAGTAGTTCGCGCAGGAATTTATGGTGCTTACGGAGAAACTGTTTTTGTTTTTGTAGAACGTAAAAATTACAACGGAATCTTTTTACCTGGTTACAGCGAATGGAAATCTGATTACAATCCTGCGCCAGTTGGTTTAAAATTTATCGACCATATGGTAGGAAATACAGGGTGGAACAGAATGAATGAAGCAGTAAAATGGTTTGAAGACGTGATGGGATTTGTGAATTTCCTTTCTTTCGACGACAAACAAATTACAACAGAATATTCTGCATTGATGTCGAAAGTAATGAGTAATGGAAATGGTAGAATTAAATTCCCAATTAACGAACCAGCCAATGGAAAAAAACGTTCTCAAATTGAAGAATATTTAGATTTCTATGAAGATGAAGGTGTACAACATATTGCAGTTGCTACAGATGATATCATCAAAACTGTTGCGGATATGCGCTCACGTGGTATTGAATTCTTAAGTACACCACCGCAAGCCTATTACGATGCCATTCCAGAAAGATTGAAAGATCATATGTCTAAATTCAAAGAAGACATCAACGAATTACAAAAATTAGGTATCATGATTGATGCCGATGAAGAAGGTTACCTATTACAAATTTTCACTAAACCAATTGAAGACCGTCCAACACTTTTCTTCGAAATTATTCAAAGAATGGGTGCTAAAGGTTTCGGAGCCGGAAATTTCAAGGCACTTTTCGAATCAATTGAAAGAGAACAAGCCAAAAGAGGAACATTATAATAACAAACAAAAAGCAGCTCTAACAAGCTGCTTTTTAATTATTTAATTTTCACTTTATCACAAAACAAGAAGAATTCACCTAAAAAAAGTAGTATTTTTTCTTTTTTAAAGCTTTAAAAACCAATAAGTTAAAAAATATTATTGCTAAATATTTAAAAATAGTTCGATATTTTTTCATATTGTTAAATTTTAACCGCTTTTTTTACATATTTTTCTGTTAAAAGTGTTAAAGTTGATTTTTCTTTAAATAAACCATAAAATCTTAACATATCTTTGCAATGCAAATGAGAGGTAGTAGACTCATATTGTACATAAATTTTCATAATTTATAGTTTTTTGGTTGGTTAAAACATAAAAACTCAGTCATATCGTTTGACTGGGTTTTTTGTTTTTTGTAACTTTGGAACAATAATTGTATTCTCCAAAGAAAAACATATAAAATGAAAAGAATAATTTTACTTTTTACTGTATTTGTACTATCAAACTCTTTTGATACCACACAAATAGATTCTTATACTGTAGGAGAATTTGTTAAACTAAGAATACATTACGGACTTATTAATGCTGGCTATGCTACTTTAGAAGTAAAAGATGCTGAAATTAATGGGAGAAAAATGCACCATGTTGTAGGGAAAGGCTATACAAGCGGCGTAACCAAAATGATGTTTAAAGTGGTTGACAATTACGAAAGTTACTTCAATAAAGAAACCAACAAACCTTATATTTTCATTAGAAATATTAATGAAGGTGGTTATACCAAAAACCAGCAAGGTTACTTCAATCAAAACAACAATACTGTTTTAGTAAAAGACTATAAAAACAAGACAGAAAAAACGTTTAATGTACCAGAAAATGTACAAGATATTGTTTCTGCTTTTTACTATTTAAGAAATCATCCAAAAATTGACAAGCTAAATGTGGGCGAATCAATTACAATTGATATGTTTTTTGATGATGAAACTACAAAATTTAAGCTTAAATTTGTGGGCAGAGAAAATATAAACTCTAAATTTGGCGATATAAACTGTATGATCTTTAAACCTATGGTTCAAGCGGGTCGAGTTTTTAAAGAAGAAGAAAGTTTAACGGTTTGGATTTCAGATGATAACAACAAAATTCCAATCCGATTAAAAGCCAGTTTAGCTGTTGGTTCTATTAAAGCAGATATTGACCAATATAAAGGGTTAAAACACCCAATAAAATTTAAAAATTAATTATTTTGCAAACGAATATTGAAGAAAAGATTGAACAATTAAACGAAAAGTTTGATAAAATAAATCAGAAAACAGAAACTCATTTAGAAGGATTACTTTGGGCGAAACCAATTACATATTGGGATTATATCCAAACGGATGCCCTTTTAAATTTGCAAATTCAACGTTCTACATTACCAGACGAAATGGTATTTATCATGTACCATCAAGTGAATGAATTATTATTCAAAATGATTCTTTGGGAAATGGAACAACTTTGTCATAATTGTCAAACTAGTACGGAATTTTTCACAGAAAGATTAAACAGAATTAGTCGCTATTTTGATATGCTTACCACATCTTTTGATATCATGAAAGATGGAATGGAGCCGGAACAATACTTAAAATTTCGTAATACGTTAACTCCAGCAAGCGGATTTCAAAGTGCGCAATACAGAATGATAGAATTTGCTTCAACTGATTTAATTAATCTTGTTGATATACGTTTCAGAGCTAATTTTGATAAAAACTCATCTCATACAGATATTTTAGAAAATCTATATTGGCAAGCCGCTGGAAAAGATTACCAAACAGGTGAAAAATCATATTTGTTAGGCGAATTTGAACGTAGATACAAAAAAGAATTTTTGTCATTTATGGATGAATATAGCGATATCAACCTTTGGCAAAAATTTAAGCAACTACCAGAACAAGATCAAAAAAATCCAGATTTAGTAGCGGCCATGCGTCATTACGACAAAACCGTAAACATTACTTGGGTGATGGGTCATTTTAATGCCGCTAAAAAATATATTGAAAGTGTTCCTGGTACACATGAAGCAACTGGAGGAAGTGATTGGAAAAAATACATGTTGCCAAAATACCAAAGAAGAATTTTCTTCCCAGAACTTTGGAGTGAAGAAGAATTGAAAAATTGGGGAGAATAATACAAAAAAATTGAAGTTTGAAATATTTACTATACGCACTAGTATTACTACTAACATTTTCTTGTCAGAATAAAGAGGATGACAAAAAAATCGCCGCAAAAAAAGTTAAAAAAGAACCGATTATCAAAAAATACGGATTCACTTTTAATAACTTTTCTGTGGTGGAAGATACCCTGCAATCAGGTGATACTTTTAGTACCATTTTAGAAGCGTATACGTTACCAGATAGTTTAAAAACCTTTGATGTTACGGAAAAAATTAAAGATTCTTTCAACATTAAAAACATTCGTGCTGGTAAAGCTTTCATTACTTTTTCAGACAAAAAAAATAAAAAAAACATAAAGGCATTAGTTTATGTTCAGGACAAAACCAGTTATTTAGTTGTTGACTTAAGGGATTCCATTAAAGTTGAAATTAAAAAGCGTCCAACCATCATTAAAAGAAGAACTATTGCAGCTGAATTAGATGGTTCACTTTCTGAAACACTTTCAAGAAATAATGTTAGTCCAGCTCTAGCCAACGAATTAGCCCAAATTTACAAATACTCAATCGATTTTTTCAAACTTAAAAAGGGAGATAAATTCTGTGTAACCATCAAAGAAAAATACTTTGAAAATGGCGAATATTTAGGCGTAGACGAAGTAGAAGCTTCCTATTTCGAATATAAAGGAAGAAAAATCTATTCGTTTCCTTACAAACTTAACGAAAATCAAAAAAGACCAGAATATTACGATGAAAAAGCATCAGGAACCAAAAGTATGTTCTTAAAAGCGCCTTTATCATTCTTTAAACTAACTTCAAAATTTACAGCAAGAAGATTCCATCCTGTGCAATTTACTTGGAAAGCACATAACGGAACCGATTATGCTGCACCGCACGGAACACCAATTAAAACAACGGCTTCTGGAGTGGTGGAAGCCACTGGTTATACTTCAGGAAATGGAAATTTTGTTAAAGTAAAACACAATAGAATGTACTCTACACAATACCTTCACATGTCGAAAATTTTAGTTCGCAGAGGACAATCTGTAACACAAGGACAAGTGATTGGGAAAGTAGGAAGTACTGGTTTAGCAACCGGCCCGCACGTATGTTACCGTTTTTGGAAAAATGGAGTTCAAGTAGATCCACTACGATTGAAATTACCAAGTTCGGAACCGATGACCAAAAAACAAAAAGAAAAATATTTAGCAACTATTGCACCTCTTAAAAAAGAATTAGACGACACAACAGCGAAAACTTTTAAAGAATAAAATTGCAATATCAATGAAGTTACCAACTATCAATCCAACCGAAACGAATGCTTGGCAAAAGCTAAGGACTCATTTTTCAGAAATCGAACTTCACTCTATAAAAAGTTTGTTTGAAAATGATTCTAATAGAGCTGCTAACTTTACTTTGGAATGGAATGATTTTTATATCGATTTCTCTAAAAATAATTGGACTAAAGAAACGCTAAATTTATTGATTGAATTAGCAAATGAAGTGGGTTTACAAAATGCAATTTCTAACTACTTTTTAGGCGAAAAAATAAATGAAACAGAAGATAGAGCGGCGCTTCATACGGCACTTCGAGCCAATGAAAATGAAACCATTTTATTTGAAGGAAAAAATGTAGTCCCAGAAGTTTTCGCTACCAAAAATAAAATCAAAAACTTTACGAATCACATTATTTCTGGTGAGGCAAAAGGTTACACTGGAAAACCATTTACAGATGTGGTTAATATCGGAATTGGGGGTTCAGACTTAGGTCCGAACATGGTAGTTGAAGCACTTCAGTTCTATAAAAACAATTTAAATACCCATTTTATTTCGAACATTGATGGCGATCATGTTAAAGAAATATTGAAAAAAATAAATCCAGAAACTACACTATTCGTAATTGTTTCGAAAACATTTACTACACAAGAAACATTAACTAATTCGGAAACTATAAAAAAATGGTTTTTGAAATATGGGAATGAAAATGACATTGCAAAACATTTCGTTGCAGTTTCAGCTAGTTTAGAAAATGCTACTCAATTCGGAATTGCGCCAGAAAACATTTTCCCAATGTGGGATTGGGTTGGCGGTAGATTTTCATTGTGGAGCGCAGTCGGTTTGAGCATTAGTTTAGCAATTGGCTACGATAATTTCAACGATTTATTAAGTGGTGCCAACAAAATGGATACGCATTTTAAAACCACACCTTTCGAAAAAAACATTCCTGTTGTAATGGCATTATTAAGCATCTGGCATAACAATTTCTTTGGTGCAGAAACTGAAGCTTTAATTCCTTACACGCAATATTTACAAAAATTAGCGCCGTATTTGCAACAAGCCGTAATGGAAAGTAACGGAAAATCGATAGGAAGAAATGGATTTCCAGTGAATTATCAAACAGGAACAATTGTTTGGGGCGAACCTGGAACCAATGCACAACATGCTTTTTTTCAATTGATGCATCAAGGCACCAAGTTAATTCCTGCCGATTTTATTGGTTTTATTAAGCCACTTCATGGTGAAAAAGACCATCATAATAAATTAATGTCGAACTTTTTCGCACAAACCGAAGCCTTATTAAAAGGAAAATCTAAGGAAGAAGTGCTTTCAGAATATATCACTCAAGGTAAAACAGAAGAAGAAGTAGCGCGTTTAATTCCTTTCAAAATTTTCGAAGGAAATAAACCAACAAATACCATTTTAATTGATAAATTAACTCCAGAAAGTTTAGGTGCTTTAATTGCCATGTATGAACATAAAATTTTCGTACAAGGAATTATTTGGAACATTTACAGCTACGATCAATGGGGAGTGGAATTAGGAAAACAATTGGCAAATTCTATTTTAACTGAAATTGAAAGTGGTGCAGTCAAAAATCATGATAGTTCCACTAAGCAACTTATCAATAAATTTTTAAATTCATAAACTATGGTATTAAGTAGATTTTGGTTAGCGATTTTTATCTCATCAATAGCATTTGTGATTATTGGTTTATTTGCAGGAAATAGTTATTCTATCGATTTCGTTTTAAATGGAAAAAAAGATGATCCGATTTTAATTTCCGAAAAACATTTAAAAGACATCCCAAAATTTATTCAAGATAGTATTCAAAAATCGGACGAGAAAAAATTCACGATTAACCGCGATACGTTGGATCAGGATACAACTTATGTGTATTCAAGTCAGACTGTAAAAATATTTAGTGGAAAACAAAAATCGGATGGATTATTACCTACATGTAGATTCAGTTTATTCGAAATTATTTTACCCTTAATTGCATATTTAGCTTTTTTCTGTGGGCTAATGGAATTGTTAATTATTTCTGGTGCTTCGGAAAAATTGGCCAAAAAGTTAAGTCCCGTTTTTCAAAAAGTATTCCCATCTATTCCTAAAAATCACGAATCCATTTCGTACATGACGTTGAATTTTGCGGCAAATTTTTTAGGTTTAGATTCGGCTGCCACTCCATTCGGATTAAAAGCCATGGAAAGTTTACAGGAATTGAATCCTGAAAAAGACAAAGCTAGTGACGCACAAATTATGTTCATGTGTTTACACGCTGCTGGTTTAACTTTAATTCCAACATCCATTATTGGATATCGCGCTGCAGAACACGCTGCCAATCCTGCTGATGTTATGTTGCCTTGTATTATTACTTCATTTATTGGAACAATTGCTGCATTTTTATTGGTAGGAATTAAACAAAAATTAAACTTTAAAAGCTTCACATTACTAGGTTCTATTGGTGTTATTGTTGGAGCAATTGTAGGGTTAATGTGGTATATTGACAGTTTAGATATTATTGGTAAAAACTACTTTACCGGAAATTTATCTGGTTTGATGTTAATTGGAATTATTGGTTTTACTTTGGTTTTTTCATTCATACATGAGAAAAAATTCACTGAAAAAGAAACAACTATTTTCGACACATTTGTTGACGGTGCCAAAAACGGAATGAACACAGGTGTAAAAATATTTCCTTATGTAATGGGAATGTTAGTAGCCATTTCATTCTTTAGAAATAGTGGGTTATTCGAAATTATTAGCGACGGACTTTCAGCAGCATTTTTAAACATTGGGGTGACTAAAGATATCACAGATTCCTTACCGGTAGCCATGTTACGCCCATTTAGTTCAGGAGGTTCACGTGGATTTATGATTGACTCAATGAAAACTTATGGTGTCGATTCGTTAACCGGAAGATTAAGTTGTATTTTCCAATGCAGTGCCGAAACTACCTTTTATGTGATTGCCGTTTATTTTGGAAGCATCAACATTAAAAACACACGCTACACTTTAGCTATGATGTTATTAGTTGACCTAATTTGCGTGATTACTGCCATTGCAGTAGCAAGTTGGTTTTTTGTGAAGTAATGAAAAGCGACTATAATTATAAATTTTACGGTGATTTTAATACAATTATCAAAGACAAACTATTCTATCTGTTTGCTTTGATTACTATATTTATTTTTTTGCCTATATCCTTTATATATGGCTTATTTGGGTTTATAGTTTGTTTCATTTTAGTTATTTCATCTCTTGTTTACATTTTAAATAAATTCAACACTGAAGATAATTTAATTCTTTTTACAGAAGAGAATATGATTCGAATTATAAAAGACTCAGAAGTTAAAATTAATTATGAAGATATTATAAAAGTTGAATTTCACTATCCTTTTAAACACCAATCTTATATTAAACTAATACTTAAAAATCAAGTTTTAAAGTTTACTCAAGAAAATAGTATCAAAAAAGATTTTCCTTTTACTTCCTTAGTTGAACTTTTATTTCATAAAAACAATACAATTGAAATAATTGAATTTGTAACTTTAGGAAAGTATAAATATTTTTTACATCACGGTGAAGTTAAAAAAGTTCAGATTGACTAACATAATCTCATATTTCATTTTCGATTTGATGATAAAAATTCAAAATACTATTTAGACATAAAATCCGTTATTAGAGTTATGAAAAAATACATAATCTTACTCTTTCTTTCAATATTTGTTTCTTGTAAAATAAATAAAAATGAAATAACGTCTCATAAAATTGATTCTATTAAACTAGAAAATAATTTAAGTGAAATTCAGAATAATTCTAATTCTCAAAAAGAAATCCATACAGAGGAAACCAATTATGATGCTATTATAGTTAACCAAGGCTCATGTTTTGGAGAATGTCCTATTAATTCTACCTTTTTAAACAGAAATGGAGAATTTTATTTTAGATCTACCGAATATAATAGCGTAACAAAAGGATTATACACAAGTTTAATTGACATAAATGAAACTAATAAAATTTTTGCTTTATTTGATCAGTTAAATTTTAATGTATTAAAAGATAAATATACCACATATCAAGAAGATGTTTCAACTGATTATATTACTTTCATAAAAAACGGCAAGATTGTTAAAACAATTGAATCAGAAATGAATTGTCCAATTGATTTACGCAAAGCATATACAGAATTGAGTAATTTATACGAAAAAAGCCATTTGGAAAAAAAATTAGATTCTAATTTCAAAGGTAGTATAATGTCTGCTACATTCAATGATTCAATCTTTTTAGAAGATTCTGAAATCTATTTTCTAGAAATTTTACTTGAAAAAGGAATTAAAGGTAATTTTAAGTTTATAAAAAAATATACTTTAGATTTTTTTACTTGGGGCGAGAATAATGTAGAATCAATTGTTTCAGACGGAAGATATTATCAAATCAATTACAAAGACAATACTTCAAAAACGATAGATATTGGTTACGATTTTATTGAAAACAATCCAATCCTAAAACAAAAAAGGATTGAATAATTGAAATCCCTACAAGGTTTTGGAAACCTTGCAGGTTATTCATAACTTTACATTTCAAAACATACACAAATGGACTTTTTATATCAAGACTCGTATCCAATTTTAAAAGACGATACACAATACAAAAAATTAACTTCAGATTTTGTAAAAGTTGAGCAATTTGGCGACAGAGAAATTTTAGTTGTAGATCCGAAAGGATTAGAATTGTTAGCGCAAGAAGCGATGGACGATGTGTCTTTCATGTTGCGTTCGGCACATTTACAAAAACTACGAAACATTATTGAAGACCCAGAAGCTACGGACAATGACCGATTTGTGGCGTATAATTTATTACAAAATGCTGCTGTTGCGGTGGAAGGTCAATTGCCTTCTTGCCAAGATACCGGAACAGCAATTGTTGTAGCTAAAAAAGGTGAAAACGTATATACTGGTGTAGATGACGGAGAATGGTTATCGAAAGGAATTTACAATACCTATCAAAATAAAAACCTTCGTTATTCGCAAATTGTTCCAATTTCGATGTTTGAAGAAAAAAATTCGGGTTCTAACTTACCTGCTCAAATTGATATTTATGCTAAAAAAGGAACTTCTTATGAGTTCTTATTTTTAACAAAAGGTGGCGGTTCGGCCAATAAAACATTCTTATACCAAAAAACAAAATCGCTTTTAAATGAGAAATCATTAGACGAATTTGTTCGTGAACGTATTATGGATTTAGGAACTGCTGCATGTCCGCCATATCACTTAGCATTAGTAATTGGTGGAACTTCTGCAGAAGCTAATTTAGCAGCTGTGAAAAAAGCATCAGCAGGTTATTATGATAATCTTCCAACAACTGGAAACATGGCTGGTCAGGCTTTCCGAGATTTAGAATGGGAAAAAAGAGTACAACAAATTTGTCAAGAAAGTCAAATTGGAGCCCAATTTGGCGGAAAATATTTAACACATGATGTGCGTGTAATTCGTTTACCACGTCATGCTGCTTCTTGTCCGGTTGGAATGGGAGTTTCTTGTTCAGCGGATAGAAATATCAAAGGAAAAATCACAAAAGATGGAATTTTCTTAGAGCAATTAGAAACCAATCCAGGTCAGTATTTACCAGCTACAGCACCGCATTTAGAACCAGCAGTAGAAATCGATTTAAACAGACCAATGCAAGAAGTCTTAACCGAGTTATCAAAATATCCAATTAAAACACGTTTAAAATTAAACGGAACGTTAATTGTGGCTCGTGATATTGCTCATGCAAAAATCAAAGAAATTTTAGATGCTGGGCAACCGATGCCAGAGTATTTCAAAAATCATCCAGTGTATTATGCTGGTCCTGCAAAAACTCCAGACGGAATGCCTTCAGGAAGTTTCGGACCAACAACTGCAGGAAGAATGGACGTTTATGTAGATGAATTCCAAGCTGCAGGTGGAAGTATGATTATGTTGGCGAAAGGAAACAGAAGTAAAGATGTGATGAACGCTTGTCAGAAATATGGTGGTTTCTATTTAGGTTCTATTGGTGGACCTGCGGCTATTTTAGCCAAAGAAAATATCTTATCGGTTGAAGTGGTTGACTTTGAAGAATTAGGAATGGAAGCGGTTCGTAAAATTACAGTGAAAGATTTCCCTGCGTTCATTATTACGGATGATAAAGGAAATGATTTCTTTGCGAATTTGTAATTTATTAAGTATAAAGAAAAACCCTGCAAGTTTAAATTTGCAGGGTTTTTTATTTTAAATAAAATTCTAACCGAGTAATTGTTTTTTTGATTTTATAATGTGACATTTTTTAAACATTATTTTTCAAATTTCACTTGTATAATACTGTCCTTGAGTTTTTTATTCTTAAAGTCAATATTTATTTCATCACTACCTTTTTCAATCTTATTCCCGTTTTTATCAATGACAATAACTCGTACATCTTGCGGGTCGATTTCTACAGGCTTTGGTTCTGGTTTTAATGCCAAATAAGATAAAAGTAGTAATATTAAAACTCCAATTATAAAAGGAAAACAATTTAACAACAAAAAGAAATTTAAAAATTTTTCTTTTATGTTTTTAGATTTGACTTCAACATATCTACTAAATCCAATTACAATTATAAAAAAATAAAAAATTACAATGAAAGGAAATAAAATATCTGAATCGCAAACTTTAAAAAGAAGGATTGAAATCAATAAAATCTGAAACGTCACGCTAAGTAAAGCTACAAATTTTAAACTAGTTGATAGTTCTTTTATAAATTTTTGATAAAAATTCATGCCTCAAATTATTCTACAAACAGTACCAAACCTTTTAAGTAATGCCCTTCAGGATGATAAATATTGGTTGGATGATCTGGACCTTGTTCTAATTTATGCAACACTCTGATATTTCTTCCCGATTCGATGGCAGCAGCTGCAACTGTATTGTAAAACAACACATCATCAATAACTTGAGAACAGGAGAACGTGAATAAAATTCCGTTTGGAGCTAAGGCTTTTAAACCTGCTATATTCAAACGTTTGTAGGCTTGAGTTGCCGTATGTTTACTTTTGATGCTTTTCGCGAAAGCTGGCGGGTCTAATACAATTACATCATAAATTTGATGATTTTCTCTCATGAAATTGAACACATCATCAGCCACCGCTTTATGGTTCGATTTTGGAAAATTCAATTCCATATTACTTGCAGCTAAATCAACTGCTTTTTGAGAAATATCTACTGATGTCACTAATTCCGCTCCAGCACTCATTGCATAAATAGAAAAACCACCTGTGTAACAAAATGTGTTTAATACTTTTTTCCCTTTAGAGAATTCAGCTAATAATTTCCTATTGTCTCTCTGATCTAAGAAGAAACCTGTTTTTTGACCTTCAACCCAATTGACTGAAAACAAAATATTATTTTCTTTGGCTACTGTTTCCTTGTTATTTCCAAATAAGAAATAATCGGTTCCTGTGTTGGGTAAAGTTCCTGAACTTTTACAATAAATCGTTTCACAATAATCTGGAAAGTTGGCCTGAATTGCTTTAGCAATTTTATCCATTTGAAGAAAAACTCCTGTAGAATGTGCTTGAATAACCCAATTTTTATTGTAATAATCAATGATTAATCCTGAAATACCATCACCTTCTCCATGCACAACCCGTAAGGCATTTGTGACATTTAAATCCAATAATTGTGTACGTAAAAACCAAGCCGATTGCAATTTTTCTTTCCAAAAAGTATCTGAAAAAGTTTCTTCACCAAATGTCAAAATTCGAACCACAATACTTCCTTTGTCACTAAAATATCCAGTTCCTAAATGATTGTTTTTGGCATCCACTACATCCACCATTTCTCCATCGGTTAATTCTTGTGTAACGCCATAAACGGCTCCACTAAATACCCAAGGATGACGACGTTGAATTGATTTTTCTTTACCTGCTTTTAAAATTACTTTTGGAAAACTCATTACATATATTTTTTGCAAAATTACTTTAACTTAATGGAATAAAAAAACGCCCCGAAATTCGAGACGTTTTAAGATACTAAACTAAAAAATTATTTTTTAATGAATTTCTTTGTAATGGTTTTTTGGCCATCATTCATTTCGAAAATGTAAATTCCAGAATTTAAATTAGAAACATTGATTTCAGTTTGACTTGCGTTTCCACTTTTAACTTCTTGTCCCAATAAATTATAAATTTTGAAAGATGTTGTTCTATCATCCTGTAAAGAAATATGTAATGTATTCACTACTGGATTTGGATAAATTGTGAAGTCATAAATATTTGATGATTCATTTGTAAATGCATTTGTGCTAATTTCTGTAATACTAGATCCACCAATATTTACCGTATAATCTTCTACTTCTCCATAAGCAAAAGTTTCGCAAGCAGTTGGCGCTGCATTATATTTCATCGAAACTCTCATTCTTGTTGTACCTGCTAGAGCAGTTGTTGGTACATTTACTGTTCCAGTTAAGTTTGCGCTACTTGAAGAAGATCCTGATTCCACTTTTTCAGAAGTTTCAAATACTCCATTTTTGTTGAAGTCGATCCATATCGCCCAATATTCTGTATAAGCTAAACCTGTAAATCCGGCACTAACAATAAGTGGATTGGCACCATAAGAAAGATTTCCAACTAGGTTTGTGAAGTTACCGTAACCGGCATTAGCCCCAGTTGCGTTAGAAATTCCACCAATTGATACATAATCAATATATTCATCTGCTACACTGTTTCCTTTTGAATTACAATACGTAATTGATGTAGATGAAGTTGTCACATTTACCACATTACTTGAAGCCGAAATATTTCCTGCAGCATCTTTTGCATTTACTGAAAACGTATAGGCTGTTGCAGCTGTTAATCCAGTTGCAGTATAACTTGTTCCAGTTACTGTTGTTAAAAATGTTGTTCCTCTGTATACATCGTATCCCGTAACACCTACATTATCTGTAGAAGCTGTCCAAGATAAATTGGTTGATGTTTGAGTTGTTCCAGAAGCTGTTAAGTTTGATGGCGCTGAAGGGGCAACTGTATCGGCAACTGGAGCTAAAGTTGTTACATTTACAATATTACTTGCTGCAGAGATATTTCCGGCTGCATCTTTTGCTTTCACAGAGAAAGAATATGCTGTTGAAGCTGTTAATCCTGAAGCTGTATAACTTGTTCCTGTAACAGTTGTTAGCAAAGTAGTTCCTCTGTAAACATCGTAACCAGTCACACCCACATTATCAGTAGAAGCTGTCCAAGATAAATTAGTAGTTGTTTGAGTAGTTCCTGAAGCCGCTAAACTAGTTGGAGCAGATGGAGCAATCGTGTCTGAAGGACCAACATAAGCAGCTCCAATTCCTACTGCATACCAAGCATTAGTAGTAGCAATTACTTCTGCAGAACCAGCACCAAATAAATCGATTGCAGATTGAATTCCGTGAGTTCTAGCATCAGCATACGTCGAATTTGCAGATAAATAAACGGTTTCTAAACGATAAGCAATTCTACCTGCTTTCTCAATAGTAATTCCAGTTACATTGAAGGCATTTCCAATATCGTTTGTTCCAGATTTACCAATAGAAAGAATATAAAACCAGTGATTTAATACTCCAGAATTAGTGTGTACACCACAGTAATCATTATTTTGTGTTGGTGTACCACAGTTTACATTTTTCCAGTATGTACCTCCGTAAGTATCTGGCTGACTTTTTGAATTTGGATTCGAAAAAGAACGAATTGGTCCACCAATATCTTCAGCCAATACCCATGTTTGTTTGTTTGGTGCTGCATAATATTCCACGCAAGCAGCCCAAATATCTGAAAACCCTTCATTCATCGCTCCAGATTCTCTTTGGTAAGCTAAATTTGCAGAATACGTACAAATTGCATGACCAATTTCGTGCGCAGCCACATCGATAGAAGTTAATGGTTGAAGTGAAGTTCCGTCACCATAAGTCATTCTAGAACCATCCCAAAAAGCATTGTCTTGATTTGGATATCCATATTCTACTAAATCAAAATGCACATAACTTTTAATTTTTGCACCTGAATTATCATAACTGTTTCTGTTGAATGTAACTTTGAAAAAATCGTATGTTTTTTCTGCGGCCCAATGTGCATCTAGTGCGGCATTGTCTTTGGCAGTATTATTAAATTCAGAAGCAGTCCAATTATTATCTACATCAGAAAAATCAACAGCAGCATTATAGTTAATACCCATTTGCATGTTGTAAGTATCAACACCTAATCCTCTTGTAGCATCTTTAAGTTTATAACTTCCACTTGTTAGAGTTGTTTCTATTGATTGAGATCCACTATAACGAGTTGCGGCAGTTCCAGCAACAAATGCAGAATTATTTTTAAAAAGATCAGAAAATTCAGGTTTTTGTATGTTTTTAGTAAAACCTTTTTTCGTAGTTGTTATACCATGTGCATGTTCTCCTAAATGTTTAATTGTTGCATTGTAAAATAACACTTCTCCAGTGATAGCATCTACATAAACATCACCTCTACTTACTGGGCTAGTAGCATAAATATCAAATTTATAGGCCAGTCTAATATCCGTTGAAGTTTTTGATTTGCCTGCTTCAGGCATTAATGGTAATAGAAGTAATTCACCTTGCGGTTTTTGATATCCAATTTGGTCAGCTTCAGCTTGATTTTCCCAAAGATATTTTGTAGCTCCTATTTGACTAGTTGCTCTATTAAGAGCGTCTTCTGAAGAAATTGCTGGAGTAGTTTTTAACTCCCCAATGTTGTAAAATTCACCACTCATAGAAGATAGTTTGCCGTTTTTTGAATGCATCATATACGTAGCAAATTCAACTTTTAATCCTTGGTGGAATAATTGAAATTTTTCGTGTGTAAAACCATCTCCATCAGATTCGGTTTTAATTTTTGAAAAACTTTCATTTTGTTTCAAACCTAATTGGTCTTGGAAAATTTTTTTAAAATCTGAGCTTTTATACACAGTGTTTTCTTTGAAGGTAATTAAATTTGGTAGGCCATTTTCTCCAAGATTTTTTTGATTTACATTTTTATCCGTTTCTTGAGCGAAACTAGATAAAGCAAACAATGACACAACAAATGCCGAAGTTATGCAACGGTAATGGTTACTCATAATTAGTAGGTTAAATTGGTTAATAAATTATTTTTGGCTGGGGAAAAACAAATGTAATTAATTGTATTTTAGTATTTTAACTTAAATTATTCTTAAGTTAACCTTAAAAACAACATATTTTAAAACCTGTCAAAAACCTACAATTAAGCCAAAAAAAAGGCGGGAATTGTCCCGCCTTTAATAACTTATAATTCTTATTTTTTTATAAATTTTTTGGAAATAATTTTTTGACCATCATTAATTTCGAAATGATAAATTCCTCCTGTTAGATTGCTTACATTGATGCTTTCTCCTTTTGTGAATTTACCTTTTCTCACTTCCTGTCCTAAATAATTAATTATTCTGTAAGACACTTCTCTTCCGTCAACCATGGCAATATTTAAATCACTATCTGTTGGATTTGGATATAAAGTTAAATCAAAAATAGCCGATTCATTTCCTATTTGCTCGCCAATTTCAGATTGCGGTCTAGCTGAAGCGCCAATATTTACCGTATAATCTTCTACTTCACCATATGTAAAAGTTTCACAAGCAGTTGGCGCTGCATTATATTTCATAGAAACTCTCATTCTAGTTGTTCCTGCTAAGGCAGATGTTGGTACTGTAAAAGTACTTGATAAATTAGCACTACTTGAAGACGATCCAGAAACTACCTGTTCTGTTGTTTCGAAAGTTCCGTTTTTATTGTAGTCAATCCAAACGGCCCAAAATTCTGTATAAGCAGAACCTGTAAAACCTGTACTATAAGTAATAGTGTTTGAACCATAAGGAACATTACCTACCAAGTTTGTAAAATTACCGTAACCTGCGTTGGCTCCTGTTGTATTTGCAATTCCACCAATTGCTACATAATCAATAAACTCATCTGAAACATTATTTCCTTGAGAAGCACAATATGTAATTGCTGACAAAGTAGTTACATTCACTACATTACTTGAGGCAGAAATATTTCCTGCTGCATCTTTTGCTTTAACTGAGAAAGTATAAGCGGTAGCCGCTGTTAAACCAGTTACTGCATAAGTTGTTCCTGTAACAGTTGCTTTCAAAGTGGCTCCTTGATAAACATCATATCCGGTTACTCCAACGTTATCTGTTGAAGCTGTCCAAGATAAGTTTGTTGTTGTTTGAGTTGTTCCTGAAGCTGTTAAGTTTGTTGGAGCTGATGGTGCGGTTGTATCTGAAGTTCCAATAATTAAATTAACGGTATAATCTTCTACTTGTCCATAATCAAACGTTTCACAAGCTGTTGGAATTCCATTGTATTTCATCGAAACTCTCATTCTAGTTGATCCAGTTATAGCAGTTGTAGGAATAGTAAAAGATCCTGAAACCGGAGTAGTTGAAACAGCAGGATTGCTCCAAACTAATTCACCTGCATCAGCAAAATCTTTATCGTTATTATAGTCAATCCAAACAGCGTAACCTTCCGCATAAACAGAACCTGTCCAAGTTGGAGTAATTGTAATTGTGGTTGAAGCTCCTTTAGTTAAATTTGTAGAAATTGATGTAAAATCTGTATATCCAGTTCCTCCAGTTGAAGCGTTGTTAATAGATCCAATTTGTACTCTTCCTATTAATTCGTCAGTTACACTATTCCCTTGTGATGTACAATAAACTGCTACATTAGCTAAAGTAGTTACATTTACAACATTACTCGCAGCAGAAATATTTCCAGCTGCATCTTTTGCTTTAACAGAAAAACTATAAGCAGTTGCGGCTGTTAAACCTGTTACGGCATAAGTTGTTCCTGTCACAGTAGCTTTTAATGTAGTTCCTTGATATACATCATATCCTGTTACTCCCACATTATCTGTAGAAGCTGTCCAAGATAAGTTTGTAGTTGTTTGAGTAGTGCCTGAAGCTGTTAAATTAGTTGGTGCTGATGGTGCAACTGTGTCTGAAGTTCCTGTAGTAATAGTAAAATTAGCATTTGAAATATCGTAGAAAATATGTCCAGTACCTCTTACCATAATTCTATTTAATGTTCCAGGAGTATTAGGAATTGTTACAGCTTGAGATCCATCATTTGGAGTAGCTGCAAGTAATGTAACTGGATACGAATTTCCACCATCAGTAGATAATAAAATATCAACATTGGCAGCATTAACGCCATTTGCAGTAGTTCCTGCAACATTCCAAGTTACAGTTTGAGAACTTCCACCTACATAAGAAACGGCAGTATCTGGTGAACTTACTGTAAATGGTCCGGCAGTTCCATTTACAGTTATTTTTACATTATCAGTTGCGTGTTGACCCGCTCCAGCTCTGTTATCTCTTACGGTTAAAGAAAAGTCCATTGTTCTTGCAACCGTAGGAACCACTTCCCAAGTATTAGAAGTATTACCTGCAATTACGGTAGCTAAATTTGGCATATATCTATCTGGAGAAGTTGACGGAGGATTGGACCTAAAATTAGGACCAGAAGTTGAAGTTGCTACTGGAGGTTGAGTTGAAGTTTCTGGATTTATTTGTTCCCAACAGTACGTTAATGCATCTCCGTTAGCATCCGTTCCAACCCCTTTTAAAACAAAAGGAGTTCCTTTAGGAATAGTAAAATCGGCCCCAGCATTTGATGTAGGAGCAGTATTTCCACTTGCCGTTTTTACAGCACAACTATTTCCTGTTCCTGCAATAAAAGCAGACATTTCGTCCAAACTTTTTGAATGAAAATGAGCATCAGAATTACTTTGAACATTAGGTGCACAAATACCGGCATATCCCATAATTGTACTCCCACTTCCTGGTTCCATAGATGCTACTGAACTACGGTTACAAGCATTATTTTGAGTGTGATTCCCACCAAATTGATGTCCCATTTCGTGTGCAACATAATCTACATCGAAAGGGTCTCCAACCGGTGAACCTTGACCAGTAATTCCTCTTGCTTTACTTGATGAACAAGGTGAATATAATTGAGCTAAACCGCCACCGCCTGTACTAACAGTATGTCCGATATCATAATTTGCACTTCCGATAGTAGCGTCAATTACGGTTTGACTTTCGTCAATTAAAGCATTTGAATCTGTATTTGAAAAAGAATCAGATGTGATAAAGATGATAGCGTCATTATTCGCAACCAAATTCATTCTTACGGCTAAATCTCTTTCATAAATCCCGTTGATACGAGTCATAGTAACGTTCATTGCGGCTAAAACAGCTGCTTTTTTTTGCGCAGTTGTCCCGTTATTTAAACCTGCAGCATTAACATGATATGCAGCATATTCAATAGTACAAGCCATGGCTAATCTATAAGTTCTTTTAGTTCCATCAGTGGTTCTTAAAGTACTAGATGTTGGCATTTCTGCAACAATTCTTTCATGATCATCTTGAACCAAACAACTGAAAGCTCTAGAACTGCTTAAATCAGAACGTTTGTAAATCATATAGTTTTGTAAATCCTTAGTATAGGTATCAATATATGAAGTACCTGAATTACCCGAAAGTGTCATCGTATGAAGTCCAAATGTGGTAACACTAAAATGAATTGTGGCGGTTTTGTCATCAATCCCTTGACCTACATACGATTTAATGTCTGGGTATTTAGCTGCTAAACCAGCTTCCATCACTGGAGATTCATAAACTTTGTAATTTAATAATCTTCCTTCTGGATTTGGGAAGGAAACAATTAGACTTGATTCTTTTTGCGAATCAATTAAAGGGGCATTTTGCAAAACAGCTTTGAAAGCTGAAAAATTAAGATTGAAAAGCTGATACGCTTTTGGAGTAGAACCTCTTCCAAGTTTTTCTTGGTTTTTTAAAGTTTCTTGATTGACCTTTTTCCATAATTGGTCAGTTTGTCCCTGACTCACTAAAATGGAAAACATTGTCAATACCACTGACAATAATGTTTTTTTCATAAATAGTAGATTAAATTAATAATAATTTAGTTTTTTGGGGAAACTTTTACAATATTAACAATTTTTTATGATATTGTTATAATTTTCTAATTTTTTTAATCATTATCAATTGAAGATGTTGTTTTTAAAGGCTTCAGCTAATCCATTTAATTAACATTCCAGAGTTTCTACATTTTTTAAATTTTAAGTAACCTTTTCAATTTATTTTTACTTTGCTCAAAGAAACGTATTAGGTTAATAGAATAAAAAAACGTCCCGAGTTTCGGGACGTTTAAAAAATTATGAATTTAAAATTTATTCCTTAATGAATTTTTTAGTTACCGATTTTTGACCATCATTCACTTCTAAAATATAGATTCCAGAATTTAAAGTCGTAACATTTAAAACATTATTTTCAATATTTCCAGATTTTACAATTTGTCCTAAATAATTCACAATTGAATAGCTTAATGTATTTACACTATTTGTTTCGATATTCAATATATCTTTAGTTGGATTAGGATATAGAGAAATTGTAGTTAAAATTTCATCAGATCTTGTATCTGCAATTGCTGAAATTGGTGTACCTGCAACAATGTTTACCGTATAATCTTCTACTTGCCCATAAGATAATGTTTCACATGAAGTTGGTGTTCCATTATATTTCATAGAAACTCTCATTCTTGTAGCACCAACTGTAGCAGATGTAGGAACTGTAAATGAACCTGTAGCTGGAGTGGTTGTTGAAGTTGCTTTTGAGAAAACTTGCTCACCAGCATCAGTAAATGATCCATTTTGGTTATAATCAATCCAAACCGCATAACCTTCACTATAAACTGTAGATGTCCAAGATGGAGTGATTGTAATTGTATTTGCAGTACCTCTTGTTAAATTAGTAGATAAAGCTGTGAAATTCTCATAACCAGCTGTTCCTGTTGAAGTGTTATTAATTGTTCCTAAAACAACTTTTCCAATTTTTTCATCAGCTGTACTGTTACTTGTTGATGTACAATATGTAATTGAATTTGATAACGTTGTAACATTAACAACATTACTTGAAGCAGAAATATTTCCTGCAGCATCTTTCGCTTTAACAGAGAAAGTATAAACAGTTGCAGCCGTTAAGCCAGTTACTGCATATGTTGTTCCTGTAACTGAACCTTTTAACGTAGCACCTTGATATACATCATAACCTGTTACACCTACATTATCAGTTGATGCTGTCCAAGATAAATTGGTAGCAGTTTGTGTAGTACCAGAAGCAGTTAAACTTGTTGGTGCTGATGGTGCCGTTGTGTCAGCAGTTCCAGAAGTTAAATTCACGGTATAATCTTCAACTTGGCCATATTGAAATGCTTCACAAGCTGTTGGAACTCCATTATATTTCATAGAAACTCTCATTCTTGTAGCACCAGTAATAGCAGTAGTTGGCACTGTAAAACTTCCAGAAACTGGAGTCGTTGTTGATGCTGCAGCACTCCAAACTAATTCCCCAGTATCTGCAAAATCTTTATCATTATTATAATCAATAAATACCGCATATCCTTCTGGATAAGCACTTCCAGTCCATGTTGGTGTAACCGTAATTGTAGCTGAAGCACCTTTATTTAAGTTTGTTGAAATTGATGTGAAATCGGTATAACCAGTTCCTCCAGTTGAAGCATTATTAATTGTTCCGATTTGAACTCTTCCAATTAATTCATCAGCCACGCTTCCACCTTGAGAAGCACAGTATGAAGCTGTAGCTGCTAAAGTTGTTACACTTACTGCGTTACTCGCCGCAGATAAATTTCCAGCAGCGTCTTTTGCTTTAACTGTAAATGAATAGGTTGTTGAAGCTGTTAATCCTGTTGCAGAATAAGTTGTTCCTGTTGCTGTTCCTAATAAAGTAGCTCCGCTATAAACATTATAACCTGTTACTCCTACATTATCGGTTGAAGCAGTCCAAGATAAATTTGTACTTGAAGAAGTTGTTCCAGAAGCTGCTAAATTTGCAGGTGTAGATGGTGCAGTAGTGTCTGTAGAACCTGCATAAGCAGCACCCACTCCAACCGCATACCATGCATTTGTTGTAGCAATTACTTCAGCAGAACCTGCTCCGTATAAATCTGTTGCTGCTTGAATTGAACTTGTTCTGGCATTCGCATAAGTTGAATTCGCCGATAAATAATTTGCTTCTGTTCTATAAGCAATTTTTGCAGCTTTATCCATGGTAATTCCGGTTACATTGAAAGCATTTCCAATATCATTTGTACCTGATTTACCTACAGATAAAATATAAAACCAGTGGTTCAACACTCCAGAATTTGTATGAACACCACATTGATCGTTATTATTAGATGGTGTACAATTTACATTTACCCAATATGTTCCACCATAAGTATCTGGTTGCCCTTCTGCATTTGGATTACTCATAGAACGTAAAGCCACATGACCAGAACGTCTTTCAATATCTTCACCAATTAACCAAGGTTGTTTCGTTGGTGCCGCATAATATTCTACACAAGCTCCCCAAATATCTGAAAACCCTTCGTTCATCGCACCTGATTCTTTTTGGTAGGCTAAATTAGCTGTGTAACTACAAACTGCGTGACCAATTTCATGACCTGCTACATCAATTGAAGTTAAGATGTCAAAAACACCTGTTCCTCCGTCACCATAAGTCATACGTGTTCCATCCCAAAATGCATTATTGTTATCTGGGTAACCAGCTGCCACCAAGTTATAATGTACATAACTTTTAATTTGAGCTCCCGCATTGTTATAACTATTTCTTGAGTGATTAACACTAAAATAGTCGTATGTTTTTTCTGCTCCCCAATGTGCATCTAATGCTCCATTGTCTTTATTTGTATTATTAAATTCTGCTGCAGTCCAATCGTTATTTGCATCAGTAAAATTGGTTGATGGATAGGTTGCAGTTCTTGCTGAATTGTAAGTTACTACACCACCACCTCTACTTGTATCATTTAATACATAAGAAGAACCACTTAAAGTTGTTTGAATTTGTTGTGTACCACTATAGCGAGTTGCCGCATTAGCAGCCACAAGTGCAGTGTTTTTAAACAAATCAAAACTTTGTGGTTTTTCTATCGATTTTGTAAATGCTTGTTTCGTAGTTTTTGCACCATGCGCATGTTCTCCTAAATGTTTAATAGTTGCATTATAAAGTAAAAGTTCACCAGTATTGGCGTCTATGTATAAATCTCCTCGACTGATTGGGTGACTGGCATAAATGTCAAATTTGTAAGCTAATCTTATATTGTCGAAGCCACCTTTACTTACTTCAGAACCAATTATAGGTAAAAAAACCAATTCGCCAACAGGCATTTGATAATTAGCTCTTCCTGCTTCTACAGCATTTTCCCATAAGTAGCTTTTAGCACCAACGTAGTTTTTCGCCATTGCAAAAGCATCTTGAGCGGTGATTTGTGGTACTATTGAAAGATCTGCTATATTGTAAAACTCACCACTCATTGCGGTAATTTTTCCTTGTTTGGAATGAATGGAATACGTAGCAAATTCTACTTTGATACCTTTGTGAAATAATTGAAATTTTTCGTGATTGAATCCTAAATCGTCAACTTCTGTGTTGATTGTATTTAAGGATTGATTTTGTTTCAGACCTAATAGATCTTTGAAGACTTGTGAAGAACTAGAATTCTTAATATTCGAATTCTCTTTGAATGTAATTAAACTTGGTGTTCCATTACTGTTTAACTCTTTTTGTTTTACTTGTTTGTCCGTTTCTTGGGCAAAAGCGGTAAACGAAAACACTGTTAATGCTGCTAAAGCAACATTCCTAAAATTTTGTTCCATAAAATAGTTATTTAATAGGTTAGTATTTTGGGGAAAGTTAAATTTTTAACTAAAATATAAAAAAATACTAATAAAAATAACTTTTTCTTAACTTTTTAATTAAAATAATAGATTTTTACCAAAATAAAAACTATTATAAACCAAAAAAAGCGACTAAAATTAGTCGCTTTCATATTTATTTTATTGAATAATTAATTAATACTCATTTCTGGAATTTCTCCATCGATAATTAATTCTGCTTCAGTTGCTTTGATGATTTCTTCTACCGAAACGCCTGGAGCACGTTCCAATAATTTGAAACCATTTGGAGTGATTTCTAAAACCGCTAGTTCCGTAACTACTTTTTTCACACATCCAACACCGGTTAATGGAAGTGTACATCTTTTCAATATTTTAGACTCTCCAGCTTTATTTACGTGCATCATAGCTACGATAATATTTTCTGCAGAAGCTACTAAATCCATGGCACCACCCATACCTTTTACCATTTTTCCTGGAATTTTCCAGTTGGCTATATCTCCATTTTCAGAAACTTCCATTGCACCTA
>CAMLRV010000001.1 GCA_946482495.1 uncultured Flavobacteriia bacterium | reverse complement strand
TAAGTTCTTCAATTAAGAAAAGTTTTGCTCTTTTATTAGGCAAAACAATGTTTATATGATGTAATGAAGTAGAATTATTAATTAATAATTCTTTTGCCAATTTAGATAGAAAAGATGCATCCATGGCAATAAAGATAAAAAAAAGGCCTCAATAAATTGAGACCTTTTTGAATATTGTTTGAGAAAAAATTATTTTACTAATTTAACTTCTACTCTTCTGTTTTGAGCTTTACCAGCTTTAGTTTTGTTAGAAGCAACTGGTTTAGTTTCACCGTATCCTTCAGAAGTTAATCTGTCAGCAGCAATACCATTCTCAATTAAGTAAGTTCTTACAGCAGCAGCTCTATCTTTAGATAATTGTAAGTTCATTGCATCTTTACCATCTGAATCAGTGTGACCTTCTAAAGCAAACTTAGCAGTTGGGTACTCTTTTAAGATAGCAACCATAGCTTGTAATACTGGGAAAGTTTGTTTTTGGAATGACGCTTTAGCTGTATCGAATAAAATCGTTTTAGCGTAGTCATTTAATTTTTTCATAGTATCTTCTGATACTTCTGGACATCCGTTGTTTGCAACAGTACCAGCAACAGTAGGACATTTATCGTCTTTATCTAAAACTTTGTCACCGTCAGTATCTGGCCATGGACAACCTTTGTTAGCTTTTTCTCCTTTTACTGTAGGACAAGCGTCATCTTTATCAGCAACACCGTCACCATCAGCATCTGGACATCCGTTTAATGCTGGTAAACCTGCGATATCAACACAAGCATCATCTTTATCAGCAACACCGTCACCATCTTGGTCAGGACAACCATTCATTTCAGGAGAACCTGCTTCTTCTGGACAAGCATCAGCTGAATCTTGGATACCGTCACCATCTGTATCAGGACAACCTTGGAAAGCTGCAATACCTTTTACATCTGGACAAGCATCTTCTGCATCGATGATACCATCATCATCTCTATCTTTAGCACCGAATTGGAATTTTAAACCAGCTTGGTGGAAAATGTGAGTTGGAACATCTAAGTTTGCTACTCTTGTATCGTCGAAACCATATTTTAAAGTAGATCCTAAAGTTAATGCAACATTTTTAGCAAACCATAAGTTTAATCCCCATCCTCCGTTTACAGTACCTGCAGATGCATCACCGAAGAAAGTATAACCTCCACCTAAGTGTAAAGTTGGGTCAAACCATTTTGATTTTAATAAACTTTTGAAGCTGTAAGTAATAGCTCCGTCTACTCCGTAATACATTAAATCACCAGGATTTCCAACTACGTGAGTGTTTTTAGTTCCAGGAACGTGTTCTACCCATTTAGAGATTTTGTTAAATGATCCTGTTAAACCAAAACTGAAGTTTCCTCCAACATTTCTAGCCACATTCACGTAAGATACTGAAGGTACAATGTTCCAATTTCCTTGTGGATTGTACAATTCTTCAAATCTTAAATGGTCATTTCCTTTCATGCTTATCTTTGTGTCAACTGCGTTAACTCCAAAAGATACCGCCCATGGGTTTGTGCTGTTTTGAGCATTAACTGTGAATCCAGCTAACAATAACGCCCCAGCAAATAGTTTGTTAAGATGTTTCATACTTTTTATTTAATTTAATTACAATGCGTTATAATACGAACAAAAGTAATATGTTTTTTGTAATTCACAAAACTTTTGTGCTTTTTTTCCTAATTAAAAGTTAATTAATGCTAAATTACTGAATAATATTTAGTTTTTTACCTACTAAAGTAAAGGCTTCGATTGCTTTATCTAGATGTTCTTTGGTATGAGCAGCAGACAATTGCACTCTAATTCTAGCTTTTTCTTTCGGTACAACTGGGAAAAAGAATCCAATTACATAAATTCCTAATTTTAAAAGTTCATCCGCCATAACTTGTGACAATTTCGCATCGTATAACATCACTGGTACAATTGCAGAATCGCCATCAATGAAATCTAAACCAGCTTTTCTCATCCCTTCTTTAAAGTAATTAGTATTCCATTCTAATTGATCTCTTAACGAATTGTCTTTTTTCAATAATTCAAAAACCTTTAATGAAGCTCCAACAATAGCTGGAGATAATGAATTCGAAAATAAATACGGACGAGAACGTTGACGCAAAATTTCAATCACTTCTTTTTTAGCAGTTGTGTAACCACCCATCGCTCCACCTAAAGCTTTACCTAATGTTCCTGTAATAATATCTACACGACCCATTACTTTTTTCGCTTCCAAAGTTCCTTTACCTGTAGCACCAATAAAACCAGCAGCATGACATTCATCTACCATTACTAATGCATCATACTTATCCGCTAAATCGCAAATTTTATCTAAAGGCGCCACTAATCCGTCCATAGAGAAAACGCCATCCGTTACAATTAGTTTAAAACGATGACCAGCTTCAGAAGCTTTAATTAATTGTTCTTCTAATTGCTCCATATTATTATTATCGTAACGGTAACGCGCTGCTTTACACAAACGCACACCATCAATAATAGAAGCATGATTTAAACTATCTGAAATAATACAGTCTTCTTCTCCCAATAAAGGTTCAAAAACTCCACCATTCGCATCGAAAGCAGCTGCATATAAAATCGTATCTTCTGTTCCGTAGAAATCTGCAATCTCAGCTTCTAGTTGTTTGTGTATATCTTGAGTTCCACAAATGAAACGTACAGACGACATTCCGAATCCATGAGAATCCAATGCATCTTTTGCTGCTTGTACCACTTCCGGATGTGATGATAATCCTAAATAGTTGTTGGCACAGAAGTTTAAAACTGTTTCTCCATTTACAATAATTTCTGCACCTTGAGGCGAAGTAATAATTCTTTCCTTTTTATATAATCCGTTTTGTTGAATCGTATTCAACTCATTTTGCAAATGTTCTTGAATTTTTCCGTACATGGTTTTTGCTATTTTTTCGTTTGTTGTTTGTTGTTGATTTTTTAATTTACGAATCAAAAATCGAAATAATTTTTACAAATGTATAATTTTTAATTCTTCTCCTATATATAGTAAGATTTTTTTAGCCACTTTCAAATGCATCTTTTCAATGACGCGTGTGTAATTCTCAATTTGTTTTTGGTGCTTTTCTTCGGGCGAACCTGTTTTATAATCAATTAAAAAAGCTTCATTATGATTTAACACCAATCTATCTGGTTTTAAATTGATTTCATTTGGAGAAATAATATTGTGTTCTGTGAATACGACATAATTCGGATTAAAAAAATCTTGCAGTTCAGGATGATTAATAATTTGATTTATTTTTTCTTCGAAAACAGCTTTCTGGGAATTTTGAATCAAACCTTCATCTAAACTTTTAGTAATTGCGAATCCTAAATCATCCTTTGTTATTATATAGGACAAAATTTGATGTAAAATATTTCCAAATTCAATCGCGTCTTGTTGTGTGGTTCCCCACATTAACGCTTCTTTTTTCGCAATTTTAATTGATGAGAAATCCAGCGCCTTTTCTACAGCCTTAATTTCGGCTTTATTTTTAGAAAACAATTGTGGTTGTGATTGCCTTTTCGGGCTTCCAAAAACATACTCTTTTTGTTCGATAGAAAAGTTAGCATTTTGTTGTAAGAAATTGATAAAATAAGTCGCCAAGGTTTTAGAGGTCGAAATTTCACCTTTCGAAGTGATTTTATAACTACTAATTATATGCAATTGCTCTTCTGCACGAGTTAAGGCAACATACAAAACATTAATCGTGTCTAAAATTTCTTCTTGTGATTTGGTTTGATAGATTTCTTTAGTTGCCTCATTGAACTTTTCCAAAACTTTAGTGTTTTTTACCAAAGCTTGCGGCATATCTACCGATTCGTTTTCCAAAGGAATCCAAATATTATTGCTTCTTGGAATTAAACTATCATCAGCAAATGGATAAATTACCACCGGAAATTCTAAACCTTTCGATTTATGAATGGTCATAATTCGTATGGCTTTTTCTCCTTCTGGAGATGGAATACTTTGCTTGAATCCGGTTTTTCCCCAATACTCTAAAAAATCGGCAATACTGGTTTGGTATTTTACATTTCTTTCCAAAACCAAATCTAAGAAATACTGCACGTAGGAAATCGTAGTGTTTTCTTTTAGAAATACATGAACAATGTTTTCAACCGCTTCGTATAACGATTTCTTTCTGCAATTTTCAAAAGAAATAGTACAATCAAAATCGGCTAAATATTTTTCTAAATCGGGTTCTGATAAATCTTTAGTTTCTGTAATAAATTGATGAATTTCACCTTTAGAAACCTTTTCATTTGCTACAAAATACAGCCAATTTATTTTTGATTCTTGATTGTTCGCGCTATCTAAATATTCTAAAAAATTGATGATGAATTTCACTTCTGAAGCGTTCTGAATCAACAACGTTTCCGATGAAATAATTGGAATGTTATTTTCGGTTAAGAAGTTTGCTAATAAAACCCCATTACGAGTTTTTCTAGTTAACAAAACAATATCCGAATATTCAAATCCGTTTGCAATAGAATTTTGAATAATTTCTAAGGTTTTCGATAAATACTGTTTGTCTTTTTCTGTAATATTTTCGTCATCAGCAATTTCATCGTTTATCTCAATATCATCATTTAAAAAACTCAGAGAAACCAATCCGCCTTGCTTAGAATTGAATTCTTGCTTTGCCGTTTCTTGATATAATTTTTGATAGGCTTCGTTGGTAAATTCATTCGAAAGAAATTGAAAAAATTGATTATTAAAATCAACAACTTCCGAATAACTTCTATAATTTTTGGGCAAATTTTTGACCTTTTTATCTTTGTTCGAAAACGGGTTCAAATCGTTACTCAAATCGATAAATTGTTCTGCTTTTCCACCGCGCCAACGGTAAATGGATTGCTTCGGATCGCCCACTAACATTAACGAACCTTTCGTGCCGTCTAAATCTTCACTTGCCAACGCATTGTCAATTAACGGAACAAAATTTTCCCATTGCAATTGCGAAGTATCTTGAAATTCGTCTATAAAATAATGACGATATCTGTCGCCCAAACGCTCATAAATAAAAGGCGCAGGCTGGTCTTTAATTTCGTTGTGAATGATGGTGTTGAAATCGGAAATCGACAGCACATTTTGATCTTCTTGCAACTGTTTATACTCTTGATAAATCACATTAATTAACGATAACGGAATCATGTTTTTGATAATCAAATCGAATAGTGCATTTTCGTTTTGTGCGTTGTAAATAATCGCTAATTTTTGTTTCCAAAAAGAAGTCAAACTCTCTACTATCTCTAAGTTGTTTGATTTTTTTGGAACCACAATTTCTCTATCATTAACATAATTATAATCGGTTGCTTTTTCTTGAAATAAATTCACTACATGATTATAAAAAGTGCCTCGATCAAAATCATCTTTCGTTAAATTATGTCCATTAAAATCGTCTAAAATTAATTTAGCATTTTCTTTAACTTTTTGCTTATTGCTTTCTATTTTGAGTTTAATTTTTTCAGCAATTTTAGAAAAATCATCCACCGATTTATCGCTCAATTTTCCAAAATTGAAAAAATGTTCTTCGTTTAAAATTAGTTTCGAAACTTCGTATAAATCTCCCGTTACATCCCAACTTTTATCGTCATCGGTTTTATTCTTCGCAAAATTGATTAAAATATGAGTTAATTGTTCGTCATCACCCGCTTTCGCCACAACAATATCAATCGCGTTTTTCAGTAATTCATCAGTATCCAGCGTTACATCAAAATTGGTTGGTAAATTTAAATCATGGGTAAATGTTCGAATAATTCTATGCGTAAATTTATCAATCGTAGAGATATCAAAAGCCGCGTAATTATGAATTAAATTCTTTAAAATTTTTCTCGATTTGAGCTGAATGGAATGCACATCAAGTTTAATTTCAGCACCAATTTCTCGCATGAAATCTAGTGTTTTTTCTGAAACCTCCTCTTTGGTAAAATCAATTAAGCTTTCTACAATTCGGCTTTTCATTTCTTCAACCGCTTTGTTGGTAAATGTAATGGCTAGAATTTTTTTATACGCATCGTTAGCTGGTGCCACTAACAAAATTTTCAAATATTCTTTTGTTAAGGTGTACGTTTTTCCTGAACCTGCAGAAGCGTTATACAGTTGAAATGCCATAAAAGCGAATTATAAATTTTATAGATATCACTATAAATAGTAAATATTTTTATTTCCAAAGTTAAAGTTATAAATTTGAAAAAAATAATAATCATTTAAAAATAGTATATCATGGCTTTCGAATTACCGCAGTTACCTTATGCATACGATGCATTAGAACCACATATTGATGCTAGAACAATGGAAATCCACCATTCAAAACATCATAATGCTTATACAACAAACTTAAACGCTGCTATTGCTGGAACAGATTTAGAAGGAAAATCTATTGAGGCAATTATGGCAAATTTAGATATGAACAACATGCCAGTTAGAAATAACGGTGGTGGATTTTACAATCATAACTTATTTTGGACAGTAATGTCACCAAACGGTGGTGGTTTACCAACAGGTGAATTAGCTGCAGCAATTGATGCTGCTTTTGGGTCTTTTGATAACTTTAAAGCAGAATTTTCTAAAGCTGCTGCCACTCGTTTTGGTTCAGGATGGGCTTGGTTATGTGTACAAAAAGGTGGAAAAGTGGAAGTTTGTTCTTCTCCAAACCAAGACAATCCATTAATGCCAGGAATTGGTTGTGGTGGTGCGCCAATTTTAGGTTTAGATGTTTGGGAACACGCATATTACTTAAATTACCAAAACAGAAGACCAGATTACGTGGAAGCTTTTTTCAATGTAATTAACTGGAATGAAGTGACAAGACGTTTCAACGAAGCGAAATAATTTCAAGACTGAAATATAAAATAAGCGTTCAAGTAATTGGACGCTTTTTTATTATCTGTATATTTGCTTTAAATTTACTATTAAATGAGGCTAATATTTTGGATTGTGTTTTTATATTCTTTTGGGGCGATGGCTCAGAAGCATACTACAAAGCAGGATGAAAACACCCAAAAATTAATCAATAATATTATCCGAATTCAGAATAACAATCATTTAAAAGCCTTAGATTTTACTTATTCTTTTTACGAAAAAGCTATTGTTTCAGCACATCCAGATTCTATTTCTGGAACAATAGATACCATTTACAAAAACAAGAAGAAAACCAAATTTAAAATTGACTCTTCAAGTTATAAATTCAAAAAAATTATTGCCAAACAACATCTGTATCAAACGGAGAAAGTTTCAACAGTTTCTATGATTAATGGAAAGAAAAAAGAAACGATTATCGGGTTGAAAATGGCAGGTTTAAAACAACCGGTATACGAATTATTAGGTCAGGAATTTATGCCTTTTGATTTGAGTAAAAAACAATTAAAAATTTTACAATTTACCTTTCAAAATCCTTTTACTTCAGAAGGCTCTCAAAAATATAAATTTGAAATTACCGATACCATTTCAACCGAAAAAGGGAGAGAAATTGTCTTACATTTTGAATCGCACAAAAACATCTTTAAAAATAACATTCATGGCTTTGTAAATGTCGATTTGCAAACTTTTTCCATCACTAAAAGTACATTTTTCATCAATAGTATTATCAATGTTAAATCGGAAACTATTTTCGGTTGGTTTAATAATGGAAAATCGTGGTTTCCAGTTTCGCAAAGTTTGTGGATTACCAAAGGAAAAGGCAAACACAATATCGATTTCTTAGGCGAAAGTATTCAGTTTGAAAACATGACGAGTGCTTCTTCAAAAAAATTCGATTACTCCAATAATTTGTTTGTAAAAATTAACCGAAATTTCTCCGATTACGATTTCGCGGAAAAGCCATACAAACAACATTACCAAATCCATATTGATAAAAGTGCTACCAAAACCAACACAGCTTTTTTTAATACAATTGCCAATGATAGCATCGACAAACGCTCACAACATACCTATCAAACTTTAGATAGTTTAGTCACGGCTTCCAAAATCGAAAAGAAAATTTATTTCGGAAAAAAACTTATTAATGGACAAATTCCGTTTGGATTTATTGACCTTCGAGCTCGAGATATTTTTAAATTTAACAATTATGAAGGTTTCCGATTAGGTTTAGGCTTATCTACTAACGATCGCCTTTCACCCTATTTCAAAGTATTTGGTTATGGGGCTTACGGAACAAAAGATGGTGTATTTAAAAGTCAGCTAGGAACGTCATTTCGAGTTTCAAAAAATTACGATATGTGGATTTCAGGTTCTTTTACCGATGATTTAACCGAGTTTGCGGACTTAGCACTTTTAGCCGATAATAAACGTTTTAAACTTTTTGATCCACGACCGTTTAATATTTCTACGTTTTACAACCATCAAACTTTTGAAATTACATTGATTTCGAAATTTATTTCTCAAGTCGAAACTATTTTTAAAATCAATCGTTCTCGAATAAATCCGTTATTTAATTACGAATTTGCCACACCAAGTCAATCCTATTCTATTTACAATTTAACATTAGCTACATTAAGTTTTGAATGGTCGCCAAATAGTAAATTCTTAAAAGCACCACAAGAAGTTTTGGAAGTCGAAAAAGGCTATCCGAAAGTGATTTTACAAGTATCACACGCCATTCCGAATTTATTAAGTGACCGCATGGAATTTACCAAAATTGATACGAGAGTTTATCATGAGAAGAAACATTTATCGGGTCATAAAACTACTTTTTTATTACAAGGTGGAATGAGTTTAGGAAACACACCTCTTTCTCATTTATATAGTGTAGCACCGAATAATTTAGATAGAGAAACCATTTTAAGCAGAATTACTTTTGCCAATAAAACGTCTTTTGAAACCATGTATTTTAATGAATTTTATTCAGACAGGTATTCGTTTTTTCAATTGAAACATTATTTCAATAAATGGATGATTTCGAAAAGTATTAAACCGACTTTAGTGTTAGGAAGTAAAACCGCATTTGGTTATTTTTCGCATCCAGAAAACCATCAAGGCATAACTTTTAAAACGATGGAAAAAGGATTTTTTGAAAGTGGTTTCGAATTGCAAAACATTTTCAAAGGCTTCGGATTATCAACTTATTATAGATATGGACCCTATCAATTGCCAAAATTTGACCAAAACATTGCGATAAAATTATCATTTACTTTGAATTTGGGGATATAGAATTTGTTTAGAAATCATCTTCTTTAATCCAATATTTTTCTTTTTTCTTACCTGGTAAATTATAATATTCTTTTCTAATAAATTTTTCATAATTTTTGAAAAGAAAATTTTTCAATTCATCATTTGTATCTTGTAATGTAATATCATTTTGAACTAAATAAAATTTATTTTCATAATTGTGTTTATCATTAAAATCATAACAGTACAAAGTGTCTTTCTTGTTATTATAATCTAAAATAAAAGCATAGCGAGGAAAACCCATTCTATCCTCTGTATTTGGCATTATTTCCAAACTATTGACTATCGAATAAAATTGCTTTTCTCTTTTTCCTTTGAAAATTTTAATATCAAAAACATTAAGAGATTTAAGCTTCCATGGATAAGAATCAATAGATGTTGGCTCAAATGGTTTAGTAAATATATCCTTGTCTTTATACAATGTTATTTGATTTGAAGATTTACAAGAAATCAACACAAAAATAAATAATATAAAGAAGCTGTTTTTGAACATAAAATTAACTTTAAAAGTTTGTCAATTACTTAATAATCCAAATATACTCATTATTACATAATTAAATTCATACTCCAAGCAACAAAACTTACATGACTTATATGGTTAAAAATTATATATAATTCGTCATAATTCTTACCTTTGCACCCTAAATTTATATCATGACGAAGTGGTTAAACACCAGTTTTTGGAATTTTGTTGCGCGAACGCTTTTAAGAAACAGACATTGGGTTCTTTTATTTATAGCCTTATTTACTGGTTTTATGGCATCGCAATGGAAATATATCCGTTTTACTCAAACTGAAGCCAATTTATTACCAAACGACCATAAAGACAATATTGCTTATACAGATTTCTTAAAGAAATTCGGAGAAGAAGGTAATGTCATCATTTTTGCAGTAAAAAGTGCTGATGTTTTTAAACCTACCACGTTTAAAGCATGGAACAACATGTTAGCTTCTATTGGCAAAAACAAAGAAGTTGATGGTGTGTTATCGTTTAATGAAATTCAGGATTTAGTTAAAAATGATTCCTTACAAACGTTTCAATTAAAACCATTTATTGATCAAAGTAAAGTGGCTGATGCTACTTATTTAAATACTAAGAAGAACGATTTATTAAACAAAATGCCTTTTTATGAAAGCTTATTGTTCAATAAAAAAAGTGGTATTGTTAGAAGTGTCATTTATCTTAAAAAAGATATTGTAAACAAACCTGCCAGAAAAGAATTCGTTTTAAACAAACTAGTTCCAGCAATTGAAGCGTTTAAAAAATCTACTAAAACGGATATCAAAGTTTCTGGAATGCCATACATCAGAACGTTAAATGCTAAAGCTATTATTAGCGAAATCGGATTATTTATTGGAGCAACCTTATTAGTCACTTCGTTAATTTTTTATTTCTTCTTCCGTTCGTTCCGCACCACTATGATGGCGCTTTTTGTAGTGATGATTGGTGTGATGTGGTCCTTTGGATTTTTAGGATTATTACGTTACGAAATTACCGTTTTAACTGCTTTAGTTCCATCTCTAATTGTGATTATCGGAATTCCGAATTGTATTTTCTTAACCAATAAATACCATCAAGAAACACGTATTCATGGAAATAGAGCTAAAGGTTTACAACGTGTTTTAACGAAAGTTGGAACCGCAACGTTTATTACGAATGTGACAACTGCAGTTGGTTTTGCTACATTTATTATTACCGACAATAAATTATTACAAGAGTTTGGAATTGTAACATCGGTAAACATTATGGCGCTTTTCGTGCTGAGTTTATTTGTGATTCCGATTTTCTTTAGTTTCATGCCACTTCCAAAAGAAAAACATTTGGAACATTTAGAACGTGGTTATTTAGTTGATTTCAAAAACTGGATTATTGACCAAGTAAAATATCATAGTGTAAAGGTTTATGCCGTATCAGTTGGTATTTTAATCATTGGAATTATTGGTGTGTACAAAATGAAAATCTCTGGAAGTATCTTGGAAGATATGCCAAAAAGCACTCCGTTTTTTGAAGACATTCGTTTCTTCGAAAAAGAATTTAAAGGTGTGCTACCAGTAGAAATTTTAATCGACACCAAACGTAAAAAAGGGGTAATGAAAACTTCTACGTTGAGAAAAATGGACGAGTTACAGGCAGAAATTGAAGCGATTCCAGAACTTTCAAAACCAATTTCGATTGTGAATTTAGTGAAGTTTTCCAAACAAGCCTATTATAACGGAAACCCAGTTTTTTACGATTTACCGAATTCACAAGAGCAAGCATTCATTTTACCTTACTTGAAAAATTCGTCGAAAGACAGTAAAAATAATCCACTAAAAAGTTATGTGGATGATACTGGACGTTATGCAAGAATTTCTACATTTATGAGAGAAGTGAGCACAGACGAAATGGAGAAAGTAGAAGAAAAATTACAAGACCGAATTCATAAATTATTCCCGAAAGACCGTTACACAGTTACAATTACCGGAAAGGCTTTGTTATTTCAAAAAGGAACTGGATATTTATTAGAAAATTTAATTGAGTCGTTAATTTTCGCTTTAGCATTAACTGGAGCCTTAATCTTTTTCTTATTCCGTTCGGTAAAAATGATTTTTGTAGCGTTGATTCCGAATTTATTACCACTTTTAGCAACAGCTGGATTGATGGGATATTTAGGAATTCCAATTAAACCATCTACAATTTTGGTTTTCGGAATTGCGTTCGGACTTTCCGTAGACGATACCATTCGATTCTTAGCACAATATCGCCAAGAATTAGTTCGCCATAATTGGAAAATTAAAAAATCTATCTTCGCTACATTAGAAGAAGAAGGCCCAAGTATGTTTTATACTTCTTTCGTATTGTTGTTCGGATTCTCGGTATTTACCTTGTCGGATTTTGGAGGAACAGTGGCATTAGGAGGTTTGGTTTCTATTACATTACTTTTCGGAATGTTAACCAATTTAATTTTATTACCAAGTTTAGTCTTGTCCTTAAACAGAAGTATTGCCAATCAGCAAGAGTTGAAGGAACTAACCATGGATGTTTTAGAAAATGATGAAGACCCAGATGCTTTGGGTGAAGAAATAATAAAAAAATAAAATGAAGAATTTAGTAGAAGAATTACAATGGAGAGGTTTGGTTCACGATGCCATGCCAGGAACTGAAGAGCAATTATTAAAAGAACCAACAGCAGCTTATATTGGTTTTGATCCCACTTCAGATTCGTTACACATTGGAAGTTTAGTGCCAATTATTTTATTGATGCACTTACGTAACTTCGGACATAAACCATTTGCTTTAGTTGGTGGTGCAACAGGTATGATTGGTGATCCATCAGGAAAATCTGCAGAAAGAAATTTATTAGACGAAGCCACTTTAAATAAAAATGTAGAAGGAATTAAAAACGTATTATCACGTTTTTTAGATTTCGATGCGACTGATGCACAAGCACCAGTTTTAGTGAATAATTATGATTGGATGAAAGAATTTTCATTCATTGATTTTGTTCGTGAAGTTGGAAAACGCATTACCGTAAACTACATGATGAGTAAAGATTCTGTAAAAAAACGTTTAACAGGCGATGGCGAAGGAATGAGTTTTACAGAGTTTACCTACCAATTAATTCAAGGTTACGATTTTTATCATTTACACAAACATCATAATTGTTTATTACAAATGGGTGGAAGTGACCAATGGGGAAATATCACAACTGGAACGGAATTAATCCGTAGAATGAATGTGGATTCGGAAATTGAAGGAAAAGCTTACGCGATGACTTGCCCGTTAATTACAAAAGCGGATGGTTCGAAATTCGGAAAATCGGAAAAAGGAAATATTTGGTTAGATGCAGATAAAACATCTCCGTATGAGTTTTACCAATTTTGGTTCAATACGACTGATGTGGATGCTGAAAAATACATTAAAATATTTACATTCTTAGATAAAGCAACTATTGATGCTTTATTAACAGAACATGCTGAAGCACCGCATTTACGTGTATTACAGAAAAAATTAGCCGAAGAATTAACGGTGATGATTCACGGTGCAGAAGAACATGAAAAAGCGGTTTTTGCATCTCAAGCGTTCTTTAAACCAACAGTGGACGATTTAAAACAATTAGATTTAAAAACCTTAACGGATGTTTTTGAAAGTTTAGATCAAGCAGAAGTAACTAAATCTGAAATTGAAGCGGGTTATCCTATTGTAGAAGCGTTTGTAAAATCTGGATTTTTATCTTCTGGAAATGAAACAAGAAGAGCGTTAAAAGACAACGCGATTTCGGTAAACAAAGTAAAAGTAACAGAAGAATTCGTTATTTCATCAAATGATTTAATTGCTGATACATTTGTATTACTTCAAAAAGGAAAGAAAAACTATTATATTTTAAAAGTGAAATAATTTCATTTACATAAAAATCAAAAAAGCCGTTCTGTTAAGAGCGGCTTTTTTAATTCAATAACTATAAAAAAAAACAATATTAATTTTCAATTTTTGGTGTTTCCCATTTTTTTCTTTCTGTAATGTAGTAAATGATAGGAACTACTATTAACGTTAAAATGGTAGAAACTATTGCCCCAAATACTAAAGAAATTGCTAATCCTTGGAAAATTGGGTCAAATAATATAATTGCAGCTCCTATTACAACTGCTCCTGTAGTTAGTAAAATTGGCGTAGTTCGTACGGCTCCCGCTTCAATAATGGCTTGTTTTAACGGAATACCTTCGTTTAATCTAATCTCGATAAAATCAATAAGTAAGACGGAATTTCGAACCATCACTCCAGCCAAAGCAATCATCCCAATAAATGATGTTGCTGTAAAATACGCACTCAATAACCAATGCCCGAATACAATTCCCACTAAAGAAAGTGGAATAGCCATCATCATCACAATTGGTGTTTTAAAGTTTTGAAACCAACCAACAATTAGCATATAAATAATCACAACCACTACTCCAAATGCTACTCCTAAATCTCGGAAAACTTCTAAAGTAATTTGCCATTCTCCATCCCATTTTACGGTGAAATCACTTTCATCTGAAGGTTGTTCCATGTATAATTCGTTCACTTTATATCCTTTCGGCAGTTTCATTTTTTGCAAATGCTCATTCATCCCTAAAATAGCATAAACCGGACTTTCTAATTGTCCTGCCATATCAGCCGTTACATAAACCACACGTTTTTGATCTTTTCTATAAATGGTTTTTTGAAGCGTATCTTGTTTTACTTTTACCAAATCGGCAACCGGAATAACATTTCCGTGCGAACCTTTAATTTTTAAATTCTGAATATCTTGTAAAGATGTTTTGTCTTTGTCGTCTAACGAAAGTACAATTCCCACACTATTATTCGAATCTTCATCGTATAAAGTCGAAATCGGATATTCTTTTAACAAATAAGTCAAATTTCCAACAATTTGTTGTGGTGCAATTCCGTTAAGCATTGCTTTTTCTTTGTCGACTTCTAATTTATATTCCGTTTGATTGTCTTCAACATACCAATCTATATCCACAATATCAGTAGTTTTCTCTAAAATTCCTTTAACCTGATTGGCTACATCAATTTGTTGTTTATAATCTGGCCCATAAATTTCAGCAACTAAAGTTGATAAAACTGGTGGTCCTGGCGGCACTTCAATGATTTTAACATTCGCACCATATTTCTTGGCAATTTTTTGTACTTCTGGACGCACCACTTTAGCTAAATCGTGACTTTGTAAATCTCTATCATCTTTGTGAAGTAAATTTACTTGAATATCAGCCATATTGCTTCCGCCACGCAAATCATAATGACGAACCAAACCATTAAAAGTAATCGGCGCTGAAGTTCCAATATAGTTTTGATAATTTACCACTTCTGGAACTGTAGAAAGGTATTGTGCAATTTCTTGAGTCACTACTGCAGTTCTTTCTAAAGTGGTGCCTTCTGGCATATCAATTACCACTTGGAATTCGTTTTTATTATCGAATGGTAACATTTTTACTAATACCGACTTCGTGAAAAACATCAGTACTGAACCACCTAATAAAATAACTGTCACCACTAACATGATTCTGCGCTTTTTAGAATTCTCTAAAAATGGACGTTGAAATTTATTGTAAATTTTATAAATCCAAGATGTTTCTAAACCTTGTTCGGCATGATGCTCTTGTTTGTCTTTTTCTTGTAATAAATGAAAACCTAAATAAGGTGTAACGGTTAAGGCAACAAATAAGGAAAGTAACATGGCAATGGAAGCGCCAATTGGCATCGGACTCATGTATGGTCCCATCATTCCAGAAACGAACGCCATTGGTAAAATGGCCGCAATAACTGTAAATGTGGCTAAAATAGTTGGGTTTCCAACTTCGTTAATCGCATAAATAGCCGCATCAATGAAGGATAATTTCTTCATTTTAAAATGTCGATGCATGTTTTCCGCGATAATAATACTATCATCTACCACAATTCCGACCACGAAAACTAAGGCAAAAAGCGTAATTCTGTTAAGCGTGTAACCTAACATATAATAAGCAAACAGCGTTAAAGCGAATGTTAATGGCACCGAAAAGAAAACCACTAAACCGCCACGCCAACCCATAGCTAACATTACTAATATTGTTACCGCCAAAATCGCCACACATAAGTGTGTTAACAATTCGCCTACTTTATCTGATGCGGTTTCTCCATAATTTCTTGAAATCTCCACATGAACATCATCTGTGATTAATGTTTTCTTTAAGGCTTCTAATTTTTCGATGATTTTGTCTGCAATTTGCATCGCATCTGCACCTTTTACTTTTCCAACAGAAATGGTAACCGCAGGATATTCTGATTTATTTTTAGCAAATTTTTCGTTTGCTTTTCCATATCCGAAAGACACATAACTTCTTGGTGTTGCTGGTCCGTCTTGAATAGTAGCCACTTGTTTTAAATAAACAGGCATATTCGCATTAACACCTACTACTAAATTTTCAACATCTTCGGAAGTCGCTAAAAATTCGCCAGTGGTTAGTAAAAATTCTTTATCATTATTTACAAAACTTCCCGATTGTGAACTGCCGTTATTTGCTTGAATCATTTGCATAATTCCTAATGCGTCCACACCATTTTCAGCCATTTTATCTTTATCTAAAACCACTTTTAATTCGCGTGTTCTTCCCCCAATTTCTTTGGTTGCAGCAACATCTTTCACTTTTTCAATTTCCGAAGTTACTTCTTCTGCGATTTGACGAATTTCGAAATCGTTTAGTTTTTCACTCCAAAGCGTGACGCCAAGCATAGGAACATCATCAATTGAACGTGTTTTCACTATTGGTTTGTATACACCTTTTGGGAAAATATTTTCGTTTTTAGATAATTCATCGTACAGTTTAACATACGAGCGTTCAATATCTTGACCTACATAAAATTGCACAATAATCATGGCTTGACCGTTCATGGCCATACTATGCAAATGCTCTACACCTTTTACGTTGGATAGTATTTTTTCTAGTGGTTTGATGACACGACTTTCCACTTCGGCCGGACTCGCACCTGGATATCCAATCATAATATCAGCCATTGGAATGGCAATTTGTGGTTCTTCTTCACGAGGAATTAAAAACGAACTATACACGCCAATAATCATCAATCCGACCATTAACAAAATCGTTAATTTCGAATGAATGAAAAAATGCGCTATTTTACCTGATATACCTTCTTGCATGTTTTTTTGTTTAAAAGTTTCAAGTTTCAAGTTTTAAACTAAAAACCGTAACTGAACACTAATTACTACTTACTGAACACTAACATTTGCTCCGTTATACAATTTTCCTTCTGCTGAAACGATATATGGCTCGTTAGCAGTTAATCCAGATAAAACTTCCACTTGATTTCCAAAAGATTTTCCCGTTCTAATCCATCTTAAAATAGCAGTTTTTTTGCTAGAAATTGTGTAAATTCCGGTTAGTTGCCCTTGTTTTACTAATGCGCTTTCTGGCACCATCACTTTATCTGTTTTTACAACTGTTTCTGTTTTGGGTTGATTAGTGATAGGAAATTGCACATTCACAAACATTCCAGATAAAATAGCTTTATTATTTGTGTTTAAAGTTACTTTTACTATGTATTGTCCACCCGTATTTTTAGCTGATCCACTCACTTCAGAAACTTTTCCAGAAACTTCTTTATTTAGTGATTTTACTAAAATTTTAACTGCCATTCCGTTTTTAATTTGAGCAATATCACTTTCAGAAACCATAGTAGTAACTTGCATTCTAGAAGCGCCTTCTACACTCACTAATGGCATTCCTGGATTCGCCATATCACCATCTTTCACGAAAGTGTTTGTAATTTCTCCTGAAAATGGAGCCGTAATATTTGAATAAGAAAACTGCGCCATAATTTCATTACGCATCTGTTTTGCGCCTGCTAAACTTGCTTTTGCCATTTCGTAACGAGAAGTCATGTCGTCTAATTCTTTTTGTGAAGCACTTTGTTGACTAAATAACACAGTGAATCTGTCGTAATCTTTTTTTGCATTATTGTAAGCCGCAGTTGCTTGCAAGATAGAAGCATCAACTTGCGCTTTTTTCGCTTGTAAATCGGCACTATTAATACTTACTAATAATTGTCCGGCAGAAACTTTTTGTCCTACTTTTACATGAACTTTCGTTACATAACCCATCATTCGAGTACTCAAATTGGCGCTACTTTCTGCTTCTGTTTTTCCGCTAGTTGAGATAAATTCAGAATTATTTGAAGCTGATCCACTTACTTGAACAGCAATTGCTGGTTCGTTATTTGTTGCTTCATTTCTATCTTTTCCACACGAAAGAAATAAGAAAGTAGAAAGTGTTAGTATTGTTAGTGTATTTTTCATAGTTCTTGTTTTAAAGTTTTAATACATTATTTTGTTAAAAACTGTAAATATTGTTTCGTAAAATTATATTCGAAAACCGCTTGTAGTTGTTCTAATTCTTTTTGAATCATTTGAGTTTCCGATTGTAATAAATCGGTTGTTTTTTCTAAACCTTGGGCAAATCTGTTTTGACGAATTCGGTACGCTTCTTGTGATTGCTCAAATGCTAATTGCGATAAATTTACTTTATTTTCTGCATCTTTGAGTTGACGACTCGCTTTGTTTAATTCTAACTGACTTTGTTTGGTATATTGTTCTTTTTCAACTTCAGCTTTTAGCGATTCGGCTTTTGCTTTTTCATATTTCCCGATGGATTTATTCCCATCAAAAACATTCCAAGATAATTGTGCACCAACGATGTAACCTTTGGCATATGTTCCGAAAATATTTTTATCGTACATTTCATAACTTCCGAAAGCATTCAATCTTGGCAAGAAAGACATTTTTGAAGATTGAAGCATTTTCGCATACGCTTCAGAAGATTTATGCATGGCTTGAATATCTTTTCTGTTTTCAGACAAAGTACTGTTTATTTCTTCAATAGTAATAGTGCTTTCCAAAGGTTCATTTGGTACATACACTTTTCCTTGCATATCTTCATTTAAAAGAAAAGCCAAATAATCCGAAGCATTTTGCACGTTACTTTTCGCATATTGCAATTGGTTTGCGATTTCGTTCACACGAACTTGCACGTTTAGCAAATCTGTTTTTTGCAATAAACCTTGTTTGAAATAATTTTCAACTAATTTTAAATTCGCTTTTCCAGTTGTGTTGGCTTTCATCAAAACAATTACTGCTTTGTAGGCCAATTGCAATTGCATGTAGGCTTTAGAAACTTCTAATTCTAAGTATTCTTTAGTGCGCTCGGTTTGCAATTGAAAAGCATCCATTTTTGCTTTAGCGGCTTGGCGACCGTAAATTCCATCGACATTGATTAATGGTTGTTGGATTTCGAATTTAGTAGCAAAGTTTTGTGTTTTCGCAGGATCATTTAATAAGGCTGGATTGAAATCGGAAGCCGTTAAAATTTCTTGATTTAATTTCGAACCGAAAGCCATTAAAGGATTTGTTGTTGAAATTCCGGTATACGAAACATTAATATTAGGCAAGAAAACTGCTTTAGATTGATTGTAATCTGCTTTTGCCGATTGAAAGTTTTTCTCTGCGATTTTTACTTGTAAATTATTTTCTGCGATTTTTTTAGAAATATCGTCTTTAGAAATCAAAAGCGTGTCTTGTCCGAATCCAAAAACTGAAAATAAAACAATTGTTATAAAAAAAGATGGTTTTAATTTGATCATAATTTTACTAATTATGACACAAATTTAATTACTTACAAATTGCTGTACAGTTACAATTGTTACAGAGTTGGGAATTAAAAATGAATTATTTACACAACTCAATATATGCTCGATTCAATTTAATTTTTCCTTGGTTTTCTAACGCTTTTAAAATTCGGGAAACCACCACTCTGGAAGTATTTAAATCGTAAGCAATTTCTTGGTGCGTATTATGAATTTGGATAGAATTATTAATTTTCGATTTTTCTAAAAGATAGTTTAGCAATCTTTCATCCATATTCATGAACGCTAAGTTGTCAATTGCCGTTAGCATTTCTTTTAATCGGTTGTTGTAACTCTCAAAAACAAAATTTCTCCATGTTACATATTTGCCCAACCATTCATTCATTTTTGCAACTGGAATTAATATTAATTGTCCGTCGGTTTCGGCAATGGCACGAATTTCACTTTTAGCATTTCCTAAACAACATTTCATCGACATGGCACAAGTGTCGCCTTTTTCGATAAAATATAAAAGCAATTCGCCTTCGTCAAAATCTTCACGCAAAATTTTAATCGCACCCGATAACATCAAAGGCATACTTTTAATGATTTCACCAAAGTCGATAATGATATCACCTTCTTTAAAATCATAAATTTGAGATACCGCTAAAATTTCTTTCATTAAAGCTTCTTCAAAAATAAAGTTATACGTGTTTTGAAGTGTGTTTTCCATTTTGAGGAATTTAATATTAATTCTGGCGAATTTAGTAAATTCAATAATAAGTAGTTGTGAAAAAGAATAATATTATGAAGTGAATTTTAAGTAAAATAAAAAAGGTGAAAATCTCTTTTCACCCTTTTTGCCCCAAATCTACCATAAAACTTAACCTACTAATTTTCTGGTAAGGCTAAAGTATGGCGACTTTGTTAAATATTTTAAAAAAATTGTTCTACTACAAAAATACTCGATGAAATACACTTTTTAGTAAGCTCTTTCCCCATTTCCTTCATAGAAATTGATGAATGCTGTGTTCACTACTCGGTTTCCTCCTGGCGTTGGATAGTTACCTGTAAAGTACCAATCTCCTAAATTTTTCGGACAGGCTTTGTGTAAATCTTCCACTTTTTGGAAAATAATTTTTACGTCTGCTTTAATATTTTTTGACGTTAACATTTGTGCCATTTTATCTGAAATTTGCTCATCTGTAAATGGTGCGTAAATTTCTTTAACATGATTGATAACTTCTGTATCTTTTAATCCTTGTTGCGCTTTACATTTTTTGTAAACCTCATCAACAATATGATATTGGTTTGTTTCTTTTAGCAATTCTAAAGTGGCTCTGAAAGCAATAAAACCTTCCATCGTACTCATATCGATACCATAACAATCTGGATATCTAATTTGCGGCGCCGAAGAAACTACTACAATTTTCTTAGGATTTAATCGGTCTAATATTTTAATGATACTTTGTTTTAATGTGGTACCACGAACAATACTATCGTCGATAATTACTAAATTATCTGTTGGTTTTACTACACCATACGTAATATCGTACACGTGAGAAACCATTTCATCTCTGCTGCTATCTTCCGTAATGAAAGTTCTTAGTTTCACATCTTTAATTGCAATTTTTTCGGTACGAACTTTCTCAGCTAAAATTGCATTTAGTCCTTCTTCATCTAAAGTATTTCTCTGTGCAATAATATCTTTAACTTTTTGCTCGTCTAAAAATTTTTGAGCCGCTTCTGCCATTCCATAGAATGAAGTTTCTGCCGTATTTGGAATAAAAGAGAAAACTGAATTATGAATATCATTATCAATTTCTTTCAATACACTTGGAAAAACATATTTCCCTAATAATTTTCTTTCTTGATAAATTTCGGCATCGCTTCCGCGAGAAAAGTAAATTCTTTCAAATGAACAGGCTTTTTTCTCACCTGCTTCTCTGATATTTTCGAATTTCACCGTTCCGTTTTTCTTCACGATAATAGCATCACCCGCTTCTAATTCTTTTACACTTTCGAAAGGAACGTTGAAAACCGTTTGAATAACTGGTCGTTCTGAAGCTACTACTACAATTTCATCATCTTGATAATAAAATGCAGGACGAATTCCGTTTGGATCTCTTACTACGAAAGCATCACCGTGACCTAATAATCCAGCCATGGCATAACCACCATCAAAGTTTTTAGAAGCTCTTCTTAAAATTCTTCCAATATTTAAACGTTCTGCAATTACTGGAGAAGCTTCTTGTTTTGAAAGTCCTTCGTTTTTACAATCTAAATACATATCGGTAATTTCATCATCTAAGAAATGACCAATTTTTTCCATCACCGTAACCGTATCCGCCATTAATTTTGGATGCTGCCCTACATCTACTAAATCTTGGAATAATTCTTTAACGTTTGTCATGTTGAAGTTTCCAGCGACTAATAAATTTCTGTGCATCCAGTTATTCTGACGTAAAAATGGGTGAACACTTTCGATGCTATTTTTTCCGAAAGTTCCGTAACGAACGTGCCCTAAAAACAATTCACCAACGTAAGGAATTTTTTCTTTTTGTAAGGCTACATTATTTTGGTATGAAGGGTTTTTTTCTAATTCGTCTGAAATTCTAGTATTAATTTGAGTAAAAATATCTTGAATTGGTTGTGCTTGATTAGAACGAATTCTACTGATGTAGCGTTGACCAGGTTGTACATCTAATTTGATACTTGCAAAACCAGCACCATCTTGACCACGATTGTGTTGTTTTTCCATTAGAAGGTACATTTTTTCTACGCCGTAAAAAGCTGAACCATATTTTTCTTTATAGTATTCTAAAGGTTTTAATAATCTAAGTAATGCAATTCCACATTCGTGTTTAATAGCGTCGCTCATAATTGTTGTTGTGTGTGTTATGTATTAGTTGTATTAAAAATGCCCCGAAAATTCGAGGCATAGTTTGTTCTTATAATTTGATGTCAAATTGAGTTAATGACTTAAACTGTTGTAAACGTGCATAAACGTCTTCCTTGTTTAAATCCTCCATTCTTTGTGTTCCGAATTTTTCCACACAGAATGACGCTAAATTTGAACCATGAATAATTGCATTTTTCATACCTTCGAAAGAAACATCTTCAGTTTGTGCGATATATCCAGAGAAACCACCTGCGAAAGTGTCTCCAGCTCCAGTTGGATCGAAAACTTCTTCTAATGGTAAAGCTGGCGCGAAGAAAACCTCTTTATTGTGGAAAATTAATGCTCCATGTTCTCCTTTTTTAATCACTACATACTTTGGTCCCATTGTATGAATTTTAGCAGCAGCTTTCACTAAAGAATATTCTCCAGATAATTGACGTGCCTCTTCATCATTAATTGTGATTACATCTACACGTTTCATTACGTCTAATAATTCAGGTAAAGCACAATCCATCCAAAAGTTCATCGTATCTAATACTACTAATTTTGGAGTTGATGTCATTTGGTTTAATACTGAAGATTGCACCAATGGATGTAAGTTTCCTAACATTACTACGGCTGCATCTTTATAGTTTTGTGGAACTACTGGATTGAAATCTGCTAATACGTTTAACTCTGTCGCTAACGTATCACGAGAATTCATATCGTTATGGTATTTTCCGCTCCAAAAGAAAGTTTTTCCACCTTTTACGATTTCAATTCCTTCGATATTTATATTTCTATTTGATAATAAATCTAAATGTTCTTGTGGGAAATCTTCACCTACAACAGATACAATTGCCGAATCAACATTAAAAAAAGACGCAGATAAACCGATATAAGTTGCTGCTCCGCCTAAAATTTTATCTGTTTTTCCGAAAGGTGTTTCAATAGCATCAAAAGCTACCGTTCCTACAATTAATAATTTACTCATTTTCTTCGTTTTAAATAAGCCGCAAAGATAGTTATTCCGATTGAAGTTTAAAAATTGTTAAGAGAAATTTAAGTATAAAAAAAATCTCGATTCCGAAAAACATCAGAATCGAGATTTAAAATTAAATTTCTTGTAATTATTTAATTACTTTTTTCATAATTGTTTGACCAGAAGTTAAAGTAATTTTTACTAATAAGGCTTGATTTCTATTTGCAATTGATGCAATACTTAAAGTTGCATTGTTAACTTTATTATTGTTGTAAATAGTTCTTCCAAGCATGTCAAAAACTTCTACTGTTGCCATTTCTTGCGAAGCAGTAATTTTTAATTCTTCATTTTGAGTAAATACTACCACACTTTCATCAGAAACAAATGTATTATTTGATAATATTGCATTTGTAAATACTACTTTGAAACGGTTATTAAATACACCATCAGCAGTTGTGAAAACATAAGGTGATTGTTTAATATCATGAATCGTGTTGGTCACATTGTCTTTAATAAACACTTCTTGATTTACAAATAATCCATCTACATTTTCTAATGAAATGTTATACGTTCCAGCGGTAGTTGCTTTTAAACCTAAAGCAATTTCATCAGTATTTGCAAAAGGTAATCCTTTACCTTGAATAACATATTCAGAATCATTGATTATGTTATATAACATGGTGTTACTTTTATCTAAAACTTCACCATCAATTGCATTATCAACTTGATTTGTAGCTCCATTTATATAACCCACTAAAATTTGGTTATAGTTGTTAGTTGCGTCGTTTAAGTTTAACCATATTCTGTGTTTTTCGGTTTCGTTTGACTCAGAATTACTTTCAGAAGTTCTAAAAAACTGTGTTGAAGCAGAAGCATTTACACGTTGTGAATTTTTAAAACTCGCCGAACCAGAATCATAAGCATTAATGTAAAAACCTTGTCCAACTTGAATGATTCCATTTGGTACAGCACCACCTGCTGCAGAAGCTGTTCCTCCTAAATTGGTGTACGATGCAAAATTATTAACTGGATAAACTCCTCCACTTGCTGGTGAAGTATGTGTCCAAAAATACAAGGCACCAACTAAAGTAGAATTATCTGTTAAAAATTTAGAAGCATCAACAGGTGAAGCATAAGGATTTCCTAATAAATTATATCCTTTTCCTGTGTTTTGAGTATAGTATCCATTATTTGGAACACCAGTAAATTGACCATTAAATACTGTTGCAGAAGTAGGCCAATTATTAGCAGCTCGAATCATATAACCTTTACCACTGATAAAGTTTGTTGTTGCTGTTACAGATTGGTAAGCTGTTGGTGTAGTTGTACCCGTATATAAATATTGATAAAATCTGTTTGATAAAGTATTCGGAGAGAAGGCTTGTAATTGTTGTCCAGAAACTGGAGAAGACCAAGCTGTATAATCTAAACGAACCATTGGAGCACTATTACGTTTTACAATGATATTACCTACATTGGTTTTTTCACCTGTTTGACGTAATGCCGCGTTATTGTTGATGACTAAACTTCCTGTTCCATTTACAGTTACTGCATCACCAACAATAAACGTATGACCTGCATTAAATGTTACTGTAACACCTGTTGCAATAGTAGCAGAACAAGCTTGTAAGTCGCCCGTTGATGTATAATTTCCTGTAAAATTAGCAGCCACACTATTTGTTGGCACACCATTAGACCATGCAGTTCCATTCCAAGTTGAAGTTGTTGTTCCGCAAGCTCCACCAATTAATGTATAATCATATCTACAAATAGTTAATGTGTAACTAGCTAAAGTTCCATCATTAGCATCAACTGTTGCGTCTCTAATTCCTAAATACCATACACCATTACAATTTAATCCATCAAAAGAAGTGATTGGATCGTATGGTTTCATGTTTCCAAAGTTATTTGTAGTACCACAGGCAGCGGCAGTTGCAGATTCATCGTCAAATGTTCCATTTAAATTTGTTATTGCATTACCACAACTTCCACCTTTAAATAAGAATCTTTCATCATAAACACTTTGAGAAGCTTTTCTTAAAGTTACACGTAATTGACTTCTTCTTGGGTGAGTGATAGAAGTAGTTACATTTACATCGGTAATTTCATAGTTATCATTTACTGTGATTGGCACATCCACTGTAACTTCTGATTCCGGAATTGTAAAGTTTGGTGTTACGGTATAATTCGTACAAACTTCAGTTACCGTATAACCGATTGCAAAGTTGTTAGTATTTATGGCATAAAAATCGTTACCTGTTGGCTCAATTAAAATTCTACATTTTGTTGCTAATATATTTGGCATTGTTACAGCTTCAGTTCCGTCGTTTGGTGTATTTGCCAATAACGTTGTAGGATAAGTAAGTCCGCCATCAGTAGATAATTTGATGTTCACATTTGCTGCGCCAGTCATTGTATTAGTACTGTTAACTGTCCATGTAACCGTTTGAGAAGAACCTTGTGCATAACTTAAACCTGCAGTATTTTGAGAAGTTACGGTAAAAGGTCCTTTAGAAAAATCAAAAGTAACAGCAGTATTCACACTTTCATTCGTTGACATTCCCGCTCTATTATCGCGAACAGTCATTCTAAAATTAACCACTCTATTTGCTGCCGTTGGAGCGGGTACGATTTCCCATCTATTTCCATTTAATCCATTTGCTAAGTGATCTTCTAATTTAGGAAACATTCTGACACCAGTTGCTTTTGGCATAAATGATCTAAAATTAACAATACTAGCTGTTGTTGAAGGGAAAGTTGCTGCAGCAGTTCCTACAGTAGTTGCGTCATCAATTTGTTCCCAAGAATAAGATAAAATATCTGAAGCGTTGGCATCAGTTGCCGTTCCAATTAATTTAAAAGCGGTTCCTTTTGGCAACGTTTTTGTGGCTACAGCTGAAGGTACTGGAATCGCATTTCCTGTAACTATTTCATCATCACAAGTATACGTTTTGATTGCATTTGTGATTTGTTGAATTGATGCCGCGTGAAATACTGGAATGGAGTGTGGTGCCACATCCGTTGAACCTGTAATACCCGCATAACCCATAATTGTTACTCCTGAACCTGGTTCTACATTAACCGTGTTGTTCTCTGTACTAAAAGTAAAAGTATGGTTGGCTCCAAATTGATGTCCCATTTCATGCGCTACGAAATCGATATCAAAATTATCACCAATTGGAGTAACACACGTTGTAAATCCACTACCTTTATTTGTATCAGTTGTACTAGTCGTATCATTTCTACAAACACATGTGATACAACCTGCATTTCCATTATTTCCAACTTGAGAAACCAAGTGCCCAACATCATAACCTGCATTTCCAATTAAAGAAGTTATTGTATTTTGAACTTCAGTATTATAACTTGCATCCGTTGAATAAGGATCAGTTGCAGCGTTTAAGAAAATTAAACTATTATTATTTGAAATGATAATCATTGTGGCATTAAAATCCAATTCAAACAAAGCATTAACACGAGTCATAGTCGCATTAAAAGCCGCGTTAACAGCTGCTAAAGTGCCACCATGATACACAGCATATTCTCCAGTACAAGATAAAGCCAATTGAAATCTTCTTAAAATTCCATCGTCTGCATTATTTAGAATAGAATTTCCACTTTTTGATAAAATCGGTCCAAATTCACGCACATCAGATTCATCTGTAGTACATTTAAAATCTTTATTCACCTCACTTTTGATTTTATCAAAAACTATAAATTTTTTATAGTCGTTTGTTAGTGGATCAATAATATAAGTTGTTTCTTGACTTGTAGAACGAATCGTTGCGCTAATTCCATTATAAGGTGAAATTGAGAATCTTAATATGTTTCCTGGGTTTTTTACACCTTGTCCTGCAAATGATCTAATTTCAGGAAATTGAGCTTGTAATTCAGGCTCAAAAGAAGAAGCTTCTAAAATTCTATATTGTTCGATTTCACCGTTTGGATTTGGCAATGAAATTATTACGTTAGAAACGCCATTAAAATTATCACGCTGTGGAACATTTACCAAATCTTTAATGAACTCATTGTAATTAAATTCAAATATTTTGAATTCTTTTGGCAGGGCGGGTTTAATTATTCTTTCTGGTTCAATTCCTTTAACAGAATTAATTTCAGTCCAAGTGTTTATTTTAGTTTGTCCAAATGTTAAGACACAAAAAAACACTAACAAAAAAGGTAAAGTCTTTTTCATTATTTATAGTAGTTTGGGTTAAGTAACCAAATGTATAAAAAAAATCGACAAATAGCAAAAAAGTTAGATAAAGTGCAAAAACACAAATCTCGATTCCGAAAAAAATCAGAATCGAGATTTAAATTATAAACTTAGAAAGATTTACTTAATTGCTTTCTTTGCAACAGTTTGTCCTGAAGTAAATGTTACTTTCACTAATAAAGCTTGATTTCTATTAGCAATAGATGAAATATTTAACGTTTTTTCATTTACGTTTTGATTGTTATAAATATTTCTTCCTAATACATCAAAAATTTCAACTGACTTAATTTCTTGAATCGCATTAATTTTTAACTCATCATTTTGTGTGAAAACTAAAACACTTTCTTCTGAAACTAATGGTGGGTTTCCTAAAACAGCATTTGCAAATACTACTTTAAATCTATCATTGAAAACACCCTCTGTTGTAGTAAACACGTATGGATTTTGTTTGATATCGTGAATAATATTAGTCACATTATCTTTGATATAAACATTTTGATTTGCAAACAATCCGTCTACATTTTCTAATGAGATATTATATGTTCCAGCTGAAGTAGCTTTTAAACCTAAGGCAATTTCATCCGTATCTGCAAAAGGTAATCCTTTACCTTGAATTACATATTCCGAATCATTGATAATATTATATAACATGGTGTTCTCTTTATCTAAAACTTCACCATCAATTGTCATATCTACACCATTAGTTGCTCCGTTGATATACCCAACTAAGATTTGGTTATAATTATTTGAATTATCATTTAAGTTTAACCAAATACGGTGAGATTCAGATGAATTTGCAGTTTCTGGAGTTGATGCATTTCTGAAAAATTGTGTACTCACAGAAGCATTAACTCTTTGGTAGTTGGTAAATTTAGCTGTTCCAAAATCAAAAGCCCTCACAAAGAAACCTTGACCTGTTTGAATGGTTCCGTTTGGAACGGCACCACCAGCTGCAGAAGCTGTTCCTCCCAATTTAGTAAATGAAGCATAATTATTTACTGGATAAACACCACCACTTGCAGGAACAGTATGTGTCCAGAAGTATAAAGCACCAACAGTAGATGGATTATCATCTAAGAATTTTGTAGCATTCATTGGTGACGCATAAGGATTTCCTAATAAATTAAACCCTTGCCCTAAACTCATAATTACATCGCCATTAAAAGGCACTCCTGTAAATTGACCATTAAACACAGTTGAAGTAACTGGCCAATCATTAGCTGCTCTAATCATATATCCTTTCCCTTTAAGGAAATTTGTAGTTGCATTTACTGTTTGATATGCAGTAGGAGTTGTAGTTCCAGTATATAAATATTCATAAAAACGAGTAGAAATTGTATTTGGTGAGAAAGCTTGTAACTGTTGTCCAGAAACAGGAGAAGACCATGCTGTATAATCTAAACGAACCATTCCAGCTGAATCTCTTTTCACAATGATATTACCCGTATTTACAGCATTACCATCAATTTGTTTTAAAGCTGCGTTATTATTTATTGTTAATGTTCCTGTTCCATTTACAGTAACACTACCTCCAACTGTTAAAGTATGACCTGCAGCAATAATAACATTAGCTCCTGTATTTACTGTCACTGAACAAGCATCCAAATCGGCAGTAGAAGTATAATTCCCTGCAAAAATAGCAGCTACATTTCTTAACGGCACACCGTTTGACCAAGATGTTCCATTCCAAGTAGAAGTAATTGTACCACAAGCAACTGGCGTTTCAACCACTTGAGCATAACATAAGTTAATTGTAAAACTATCCACAGTACCTGTTCTTGCATCTGATGTGGCATCTGCTGCCGCAAAAATCCAAGTTCCTAAAGAATTTAAACCATCAAATCCTGTTAAAGATTGAATTGGCCTCATATTACCAAAATTATTTGTAGCTCCACATGCTGGTGCATTAGCAGATTCATCATCAAAAAGTCCATTTAAATTTGTGATTGGATTACCACATGATCCTCCTTGAAATAAATTCACATCCACATTTTGAGGACTTCTTACAAAAGTATATACTTGATTTCTACGTGGGTGTGTTATACCAGTAGTTATATTGGCATCAGTAATAATAAAGCTATCAGGTATATTAATTGACCAACCTGCATAACTTCCTTGAGGGATTGCTCCGGCAGGAGTTGCCGAATAAGAATTACAAACTGTAGAAACACTATAACCAATTGCAAAAGTTGTAGTATTAATAGCATAAAAATCATTAGCTGTTGGTTCAACTAAAATTCTACAATAAGGGGCGAAAACATTAGGAATAGTAACGGTTTGCGTTCCATCGTTTGGTGTGTTAGCCAATAAAGTTATTGGATATGTTAATCCACCGTCTGTTGATAATTTAATATTCACATTAGCAGCACCTGTCATTGTGTTGGTGTTGTTAACAGTCCAAGTAACTGTTTGTGTTGAACCTTGCGTATAATTAATTCCAGTAGTATTTTGAGAAGTTACAGTAAGTGGTCCTTTAGTTGCGTCAAAAGTAACAACTGTATTTACACTTTCGTTATTTGCTCCTCCTGGTCTGTTGTCTCTAACAGTAAATCTAAAGTTGACTGTTCTTGCAACACCTGGAACTTTTTCCCATTGATTTCCATTTACTCCATTTGCTAAATGATCTACTAATCTTGGGAAATATCGGGTTCCTGCATTTTCTGGCATATAAGAACGAAAGGCCACACCAGTAGTTGCTGTGGTTGAAGGATAAGTTGTAGCAGCATTATTATCATCCATTTGTTCCCAACAATAAGATAAAATATCACCAGCATTTGCATCAGTTCCGGTACCAGACATTTTAAATGCAGTTCCAATTGGTAAAGTTTTCGTTGCAGAAGCTGATGGTACAGGAACTGCATTACTAATATTTACAATCGTTGGACAAGCTTTCCCTTTAATATTATTTGTAATTTGTTCAATCGAAACCGCATGAAAAATAGGAATTGAATGTGCAGCAACATCTGTTGCTCCCGTAATCCCTGCATATCCCATAATAGTTATCCCCGAACCTGGCTCAACTTGCGCAATCGTCGCTTCGTTACCACCAAATGTCCAAGTATGATTTCCACCAAATTGATGTCCCATTTCATGTGCAACATAATCAATATCAAAATTATCTCCTTGTGGTATAGCGTCTGCAGGTGAAGTGATACCACTTCCTTTTTGACCATTTACACAAACACAACCAATACAACCTGCATTACCACCTCCACCAGTTGCGCCAAATAAATGACCAATATCGTAATTAGCTTCTGTTATAACTGATGTTAGTGTAGCTTGCAATTCAGAATTCCAGTTACCCATATTTGCAGCGGGTGAGTAAGGATCAGATGCTGCATTATAATAAATAACATTATTATTTGTTGCAATTATTTGCATAGTTGCGTTAAAATCTAATTCAAAAGTTCCGTTTACTCTTGTCATTGTAGCATTAAAGGCAGCATTTACAAGTGCAACTTGAGCAGAACTCGTGGCACCAAAATAATTTGCATACTCGGCTGTACAAGAAAGTGCTAATCTAAATCTTCTTAATTTAGCATCATCGGCATTATTTAAAATACTATTTCCAGATTTATCAACAACTGGTCCGAATTCTTTAACAGCATCTTCCGTTGAACAAATAAATCCTGCTTGCTTTGATGATTTCGATTTTTCAAAAACGATAAACGTTTTATAATCCATTGAAAAAGGGTCAATGATATACGTTTCCTTTGAATCAACAGAACGAATAATTGCACTTAGCCCATTATATGGAGAAACACTGAAGCGAATAACATCACCAGCATTTTTCACTCCTTGTCCAACAAATGATCGAATTTCAGGGAATCTATCTTGTAAACTAGGTTCAAACGTTGAAGCTTCAAGTATTCTGTAATCCACAATTTCTCCATTTGGATGTGGAATGGAAACAATTACATTTGAAACTCCAAAAAAAGTATCCCTTTGCGGTACATTTACTAGTTTTTGTACAAATGTTTCGTAATCAAATTTAAATAATTTGTAATCTGTAGGCAATATAGATCTTCTAATTTTTTCTGAAGGATTAACATTTAATCTATCTACTTCAGACCAACTTTCTTTTTTTTGAGAAAATGAAACTGAAGAAAAAATTACAAACAAAAAAAGTAATATTTTTTTCATTTCTTGTTAATTTAGGATGAGTTACCAAACTTATGAAATTTTTCTTATAAAAGCAAAAAAAGAGCAGTAAAAACTGCCCTTTTTTGTTAATTATTTGAAGTTTATTTAATTAAAAAACTGTTTTTCTAGTAATTTTAACTCCGTTTTCTAAACCAATTTCAATAAACAAAGGCGCATTACGTTTATTTATAGGTAAATTAAAATGGTTTGCATTAACCTCTTTACTTTCATATAATTTTCTTCCTAACACATCATAAACCACAACATTTGCAATTTTTTCTTTAGTTGATTGTACGCTTAGTTCTTGGTTTGAAACCACTACTACATCATCATTAGCATCGAAAGTATCGTTAGCTAAAACTCCGTTTGTATAGCGAATTGTGAATCGGTTTGTAATAACACCTTTTGAAGCCATAAATGTATATGGCGCAGCTCTTAAATCGTAAATTACATTTAACAATTTATCTTCTAAATAGATATCTTGGTTTTCATTTGAAAACAAACCATCCACAGAGTTAATTGCAATTTTGTATGAGCCATCTTGAGGAATAGCTACTCCAATATTAACCAAATCATATTTATTAAATGGAAGTTTTCTACCTTGAATTAACATCGGTTTTTCTTCAATTAATGAGAAAATGTTGAATGATAATTTTTCATTAGAGAAGGCATCAAATAACCTGTCTTTTTCATCTGTTGCTCCTTCAATATATCCGATTAATGATCTTACACTATTTCCAGAAGACGAAACTAAATCCAACCAAATTCTGTTTCTTTCTAAATCATCAGACACTACATTATTAGCTGAATTTCTAAAAAATTGGCTATTATTATACGTTCTACTTCTCAATGAATTATTGAAAGTTAAATTCTCTGTTGTGGCAGCAGAAGTGTGTAGCATAGAAACAAAAAATCCTTGACCAGCAGCAATTCTTCCGTTGAAAACACCTGCTCCACTTGAAGCTCCAGATGCATTATACGTAATATAATCTGTAGGTGTGTAATTGTAGGCGTAATCACTATAAAATGGATCAGCAATTGTATTTGCTGGTAAAGTACCATGTGTCCAAACATTCACAAATCCATCAATATTTGTATTTAACGTTAAGAAGTTAATGGCGTGAATTGATGAAGGATATGGATTTCCAACTAAATTCCAGTTATCGTCATCTTTAGTCCCAAGTGTTGAAGATACTCCGGTTGAATAATTTGGACCATCATAAGTTCCTCTGCTAATTGGAATTGTTACTACACCATTATTAGGCACACCTGTAAGTGTTGCATTGTGATTTGCAAAAGAAGAAATTGAAAATGAATCTGGACCTCTAACAATATAACCTTTACCTAAAACCATTGTTTCATTGGCATTGGTCCAATTCCCGAAGTTATTAATCCCAGCAGTAGTTGGCAACCATTTGAATTGGTAACCTAAATTCGTTCCTGGCGAAACAGCACTACTAGCAAAATTAGCAACTGGAGAAGACCAATATACATAATCTTGTCTTCTAACATTTGCAGTTCTGTTGTATTGAATGTTTCCAGTATTTACACCTGAATCACTCACTTGAACTAAAGAACCATTATTTTGAACTATAAAAGTTCCATTGTTTGTTACGTTATTTTGTACCTGAGCATAATTATTTGATGCAACTGTTAATGTTTTTGTTGCATTAACTGTTAAATTACCGTTTGCAATAATATTATTAGACACGCTTGTATCGAAATTATTATTCAAAATCACATTTCCAAATGATTCAGTCCCTTCAGGTGTAACGTTATTAATTATTTGTGGAGTTGCTCCAGTAAAATTAACAGTTCCATTTCCTTCAGAAAATGCTATGTTCCCGATATTATTCGTCCAATTCCCGTATAAATTAATAGTTCCGTCAGTTGTTGGAGTTGTATCATCCATATCAATAGCTCCAGTTCCATCTAAAACTAAATTTCCATAAACGTCTAAACGGTTATTCGTATTTCCTTCAATTTGTAAAATTTTATCAGTAATTGAAATATTATTAGATTTAGCAATATTCGAATAAAGTGTTGCATTTGAAGCGTTAGCAACTACATCAATAACTGCGTTTCTTTGTGCGGATGTTGCATTTATATCTACATTAATTGTTTGATCTGGAACTTTTAATGTTTGCCAGTTTGAACAATCAAACCAGTCTGTACTTCTTGCACCAGTCCAAACTCCGTCTACAAATGTACCACCTGTAGTAACAGAATATGTTTGCCCAACATGTGTACTCGTGTAACCTGCACAAGATGCTCTATTTGTCCAATTAGCTGGATTATTTAATCTAGCAATCCAATCTAATTTATCTGCAGGAGTAGTTGGCCCTGTATATTCTAAAAAGTCTTGTGCACTTCCTGGCATTAAGCTAAAACATCTTAATTCAATTGGTAATCCTGAATTTTGTGAGTTATTGATTCCGCTAGTCCATGAAGTATTCACATTGAAACCATATAACATTACACCTGGTGTGTAAGTAGCATCATTTGCCGCACCTGGATTTGTCCAAGAACCGCCTTGCATAAAGAAGATTTGATCTCCACCTGAATTCATATTTACAGTTCCACCAGGAAATGCGGCGTCTCTAACGGCTGTCCAGTTTGCATCAGGAGAAACAAATTCTACTGGCCCACCTGAATTTAACATTCTCCAAGTAAGAATTGTTCCTGCTGGAACAGTTCCTCCAGTTCTTGTAATTCTATAAGTTCCTTCTGTATCTCCCCATTTTCCTGAACCCGCTACTTTTTCGTATCCATTATCTGTAATGTAAAAAACGGTTCCATTTTCAATATCTTTAAAAGTCATGAAACTAATTTCATCATCACCAGCAGAATAACCACCAGGATAACAAGTGATATTTGAATTTAAACCAATAACCGCAAAATCTCCTGGAGTAAAAGCCGTAACAACAGTAATATTAAATAATGAACTTGTTGCAGAAGTTAAAGCCCCGGACGTTGCATTTAATGTTAAACCAGTACCTGTTACTGTATGTGTAATATTTGTAAATGTTGCAACTCCTGCTGTAGCCGCAATTACTAATGGAGAACCTGTCATGTTTCCTGTACTTGTAACAGAGATATTAGCGGTATAATCTAAATCTTTATTCGCACAAGCGTCTGTAGCTGCCACAACCACATTACTCATAGGATTATTAACTCCTGTAGTGTTTGGTTGAGTAGTAAACGTCAATTTAGTAGCTACTACATTGATTACGTTGTTGCCATTTGTCGAAGTCTGAGCAGTAAAAGCAGCTTTACCTGAACCAGAAGCAGAAAAAATGGCATTTGCATTTGATAATGAGAATACAAAATCTTCATTATCGAATGCGTCTGCTCCTAGAGGACATTTCAATGACATTCTTAATGTTAACGTTTTATTTGTACCATCTGCAACATTGATGTTAAGTCCTGTAAATTGGATTTGATTTGTAGTAACAGTTCCTGTTGCAATAAAAGTAGTTCCATCAAATAATGCAACGGTAGTAATCCCATCGGACCATGTACCTACAGAATTTCCTGCTGCTTGAGCTAAAGTTAAACTTGTTAAAATTGTAGGAAGATTATCTGCATCACTTGCTCCTCCTCCATCTCTTACTGTAAATTGCCAAACTTGAACACCCGTACTTGAAGTTAACGGTGCAGCATCATTTACTGTACTTGAAATAGTTGCTGGAGAAGATCCCCCTACAGAAATTATATCTGAAGCACTACTTGCCGTACAAGTTCCTTGTATAGCGAAATCATACATGCCTTCATCACTATCATTATTATTGATGGTAAGTGTGGCATTTCTTACTCCTAAGGCCGATGGTGTAAATGTAATTACAAAAGTTGTTGAACCTCCACTGGCAATACTGTTTGAAGGAATTGTTGTAACTGTAAAGTCCGCTGCATTTGCACCAGAGATAGTCACATACGGACTACCGCTTGTTAAATTTAACGCTGAACTTCCTGTATTTTGAATTGTAAATGTTTGAGTTGTTGATGTCCCACTTACTATAGTTGTTCCAAAATTAGTTCCATCTGTAGCACTTGGTGTCACATCACCATCCACAATTGAAGTTGGACCCGCACCACCTTGCACATTAATCTCAGGTGCTAAAGTTGTTGTACAATTTGTGCTTGGAATAGTTGGACTAGTATAATAATTAATAGTAGCGGCAACACTTAAATAGGCATTAAAAGGAATAATTGCAAAATAATACGTATTTCCTGCAGTTAATCCTGTTACTGAATAAGAAGTTTCCGTCCCATCTAATGCTGTAGACCCCACAACAGTTGCATCACCAATTATTGCTCCTGGAGCATAGTTAACTCCATCAGTTGGTACACCCGTTGGTGCTGAACCAATTTTTTGTAAAATGATATAAGCTCTAGCATTTGGAATAGTAGCACGAGAAGGAAATGACAAGTTAATTTGTGTTCCAGAAATTGTAGTACATGTAAAAGTTGCTGCATGAGCTGTTGGTTCTAATGACATTGTATAACCTGTACCAGTTGCGGCAGGTGTTTTATAACAATCTCCTGTAGAATTATATTCATAAGCAAAAACCGAATATTGAGATCCTGCTGTTAAACCCGTAATTGTCCCAGAAGTAGTTCCTGCACCTCTAAAAATAACACGGTTATTTGTATCTATTTGTCCTGCAGAAGTCCATGCTAAATTTGCAGTATAAGCAGTCCCACTAACAGGAGCTGTAGTACCACTTGCAGAAGGTTTTACTACAATCATAGTTCCATTACCATTTCCAGCTGTCCAGTTTACATTAAAACCATCTAATGTTTCTCCATTTGTGGTAACTGCTGACGCTTGAGTTGTTGGTTGTGTACATGTTGATATAGTTGCATTAACAGTAACATCATCAACTGCTAAAAAATGATCGTTTCCTGAATCATTTAAATCTTCCCAACGTAACATAATTTCTTCTCCTGCTGGAATATTTACAGTAATAACTACACTAATATTTGCAGTTCTATTAGCAGCTGTATTCCCATCTAAAGTAAGTGTCGTTGCTGATAATTGTGGTGACGTAAATGTTGATGGAGCAGCTGTCCAAGTCCCTCCAGTTAAAGCTGTTACAGTTGCAGCGTTTTGATAAAACAAACTCAATGTTTGTGCAGCTGCATTATCTCTTCTCCACTGTTCTCCAGACCAAGTAACTGTTATAGAAGTTATTGTAGAACCTGTATTATTTTTTAAACGCCAACCAACATATCCTTTTCCTGTTCCAGAAGCACCTGTGTAGGCATTCGATGGTGCAAATCCTAAACCTCTATCTGTCAGTGGATTTGTTCCTGCAACACCAAAAGCATATAAACCAGCAGTAGTTGTAGACCCTGTATTTGCTCCATAAGATGAAATTGGACTTGTCAAATCTGTTCTTGCATACCAGCCAGTTAAAGTTGAATTATCCGTCCAAGTTCCACTTGTCAATGTGTTGAAATCTTGAGTGTAATTTGTACCTCCAGACGCGATATTAAACTGCCCCCAACCAAAAGTTGCGGCGAATAAGAAAGATAATAATAGTAATCTAAATTTCATAATTCTGAATAATTTTTTATTAATTTTGGGGTTCGCTGAAAAAAAGCCTACAAAGGTAACGTATATTTTTTTTATTATGAAATATTTTCTATATTATTAAATTGTTAATGAATTGAAAACTAGTAAGAACGCATTTACCTTGAAAGAAATCTACGACAAAATGGAATATTATTGTTCGTACCAAGACCGATGTCATAAAGAGGTAGAACAAAAACTATCTCATTTTACCTTAATTCCAGAAGCGAAAGAAAAAATAATTATTCATCTTATTGAACATAAATTTATTGACGAAGAACGTTTTGCAAAAAGTTTTGTTCGTGGCAAACACAATTATAAAGGCTGGGGGAAAAATAGAATTGTTCAAGAATTAAAATTCAGAGAAATTTCTAAACGAAATATCGATTTGGCTTTAAAAGAAATCTCAGAAGAAACTTATCTAGAAAATTTTCATGCACTAGCCGAAAAAAACTGGGATACTATTAAAGAAAGAAAAGGTCCGAAAAAAAATAAAAAATTTGTGGATTTCTTGCTTCGAAAAGGATATGAATCGGGACTGATTTATGATAAACTTCAAGAATTAAACAAATAAAAAAGGCTGGAGAACCCAGCCTTAAGAGAATTTTCATTTAACACACAACCAACAATCACTACTTTGTTAATTTTTAAATGAAATTTTAGGACTAACACCTAAAAAACACAACCAATTTGTTACTGAATTACAAACAAAAAACTACTAAACAAAAGTTTGAATTCTTAACAGGGCAAAACTATAATTCCAACGTTAAATTAAATCACAATAGATATTATTTAACCGTTAAAATATACAACTCATCTTTAATTTTTTGTTGTTCTCAAATACTTTATCTTTGCAAAAAATTTTTCCATGTTAGAAGATAAAAATCAGAAAAAAACAAATATTGCTAGTTTAGGTGAATTCGGTTTAATTGATCATTTAACCAAACATTTTAAAATTTCGCAAGAAAGCACGTTGAAAAGTATTGGCGACGATGCCGCTGTTTTAGATTTTGCTGATAAAAAAGTTGTGGTTTCAACCGATTTATTGGTTGAAGGTGTGCATTTCGATTTAGCCTATATGCCTTTAAAACATTTGGGTTATAAAGCGGTTGTTGCTAATGTTTCAGATATTTGTGCAATGAACGCTAAGCCAACTCAAATTACGGTTTCGATTGCTGTTTCTAACCGATTTCCTTTAGAAGCATTAGAGGAACTTTTTGCTGGAATTACTTTAGCAGCCAATGCGTATAATGTTGATGTGATTGGTGGCGATACCACTTCTTCTCAAAAAGGATTACTTATTAGTATTACCGCAATTGGTGAAGCAAATTTAGATGAAATCGCCTACAGAAATGGTGCACAACAAACCGATTTATTGGTAGTTTCTGGCGATTTAGGTGCGGCATATATGGGCTTGCAAGTTTTGGAAAGAGAAAAACAAGTATTTCAAGTGAATCCAAACAACCAACCCATACTTGATGATTACACCTATTTAATTGAACGTCAATTGAAGCCAGAAGCTAGAAATGATGTGAAAGAAATTTTAGAAAAATTAGAAATTCAACCGACTGCTATGATTGATATTTCGGACGGATTGTCATCTGAAATCATGCATATTTGCAAGCAAAGTAAAGTTGGTTGTAATTTATACGAAGAAAAAATTCCGGTTGATCCACAATTAATTAATGTGTGTGAAGAATTTAATGTAGATATTACTACCATTGCTTTAAACGGTGGTGAAGATTACGAGTTACTCTTCACGATTAAAATGGATGATTTCGAAAAAATCAAAGGCAATCCGAACTTCACAGTAATTGGACATATGGTTGCGGAAAGTGAAGGTATTCATTTAGTGACTCGCGCCAATACAAAAATTGAATTAAAAGCCAGAGGCTGGAATGCTTTAAGCGAAGAAGAATAAAAAAAACCTGTCAAATTTCTAAAATCTGACAGGTTTTTTGATTACAATCTAAAGTTAATCGCTAAAATAATTCTATTTTCATTTTTCTTCAAATCGGCTTTCCAAGTTGGATCTAATACATCATTTGAAAATCCAGTTTGTGAAGTTGTTCCACCACTTCCTGTAAAATAGGGAATACTCGCATTTCTGTAAGCATACTCAATTCTGAACGTTACAAAATCACTTGGCATAAAATCTAAAGTCGCACTAACTTGTTTCATATTTAATTTTTCTCCATTTGAAATTGCCACTTCATAATCATTCGGAATCGCTCCAGATTGTGCCGGATTAAAAGATAAATAACCTCCAGGATTGGTCACATAATCGAAACGTGTAGTAACTCCAATTTTGTTAGCATTGAACCATAATCGGTTTACAAGTGAAGTTCCTGCCATAAAATTATCTTTAGATTTTACACCATCACCTTGCTGAAAACCATAATGATTATTCAAACTAAACGCCGCTTGCGACAAACCTCTTTTTTTGTTTTCGGTTTTAAAATAACGATACACAATACTATTATCATGATGAAAACGCATTACGTTTGACAAGTCTGGCGTGCCACTTTTACTATCTTTACCATAATAAAAATTAGCCACTAATTGTATGTTTTCATTTGGACGATAATAATTTGAATTTCCAATTCCAGGATGATTGCTCCAACTGTTATAAGTTTGCCATCCATTCAACAGCCAAAGTTCGGTTCTATAATTTTTAGTTGGATAATATTGTGCTCTTGCACCTTGAAAATAAAACGGTGTAAATTCACAAGCCATACTTCTTTGATAACTCCAGTTTTCTTGCGTTAGATAACTTTCCAAACCAATATAACTCATAAAAATTCCCATTTCGAAATTTAAACCATAATTCACATCAAAATGATAACCTGCAGCGGCTTCTCTAATAAATTTCAAATTTCCTGTACTAGTATTTCTTCCTCTAGTTACGGAACCATCTGTTTCTTGAACTATATTTAGCATACTTCCCGTTTGCAACCATAAGCGTCCTATTGCATTTTTATAATTCGATTCGATTCCGATACTTGCCAAAGCCAAACTAAACTCATTACTTCTTGCTGTAACCGCAGAAATAGTTTGTGTATTGTCTTTTGGATGTGCGAAATTGTAATTGAAATTACCATCTAAATAAACCACACCAGTTAAAATAGTTTTCCCTTCTTTATCTTTTAAAACTAATGGAAAATCTTTTTGACGATTTTGTCCGTTTATCCAAGTGGTATCATAGTTTTCAAAAGGGGTTTTGGTTTTTATAGTATCCTTTTCAGTTTGTGCGTTTGATAAAATTGACGCTAAAAGTGCTAGTGTAAAAATTATTATTTTGTTCATGTTAAAAAATTATTTGTGAGTGGTCATCAAAAAAGAAAACTTCTATGATGTCTTTATGATTGATTATTTTTCCTTCCTCCGCATTAAGAGTTATGGCTTCATTGTTTGTATCTTCTGTTTCTTGAAAAACCCATCGTTCTACATATTCTTCATCTCCATGAAAAAAACCAACAATAATTCCCGTTTTTATGTCGCCATTTTTAAGATGAAGTTTTACTTTTTTATTCTGTATTTCATCTAATTTGTCATACAGAATTTTTGATTTATCTGTTTTCATACTCTTCTCTCGTTAAATCAATTTTAGTAATCGGTTGATATAATAATGGCACATGTTCAATTACAATATCGCTTTTATCTAAACCAAATGCTTTTTCATCACTAATTCCAAAACTCTTTAAGTGTTTATAGCTGTTTAATAACAAACTGTCATTAATTTTAAATTCGTTTTCAACAGAAAGATATTTTTCAATCACTACAAATTTAAAATCGGGCTCATCATTATATTTAGTAGAACCGTCTGGACGAATGTGTAGATTCAGTTCTTTATTTTCGACTAATTCTTGCACAATTCTTTTGAAATATAGCTCGGTTTTTGGCTGAATTCTGAAACCAACATTGATATTGACTTTAATCACTTTATCGTCAATTAATTCTGAAACATTATAACTTAGCGTGTAAGGCTCATTGGTTCTGTTTAGATGTAAAAACCAATATACGTCGGCACGTTTCGGTTTTTTTGAAAAAATTGATTTCATAATTTTCTCTTCCACATGATGTCTTCTATCTGCTTTGGAAAGATAAATTAAATGTGTAGCGAATTTTGGAATACTGTCGTCTTCGCTTAATTCTGCTAATTGATGACTGTATTTTCCCAACTCAGTAAATTTGGTAAATCGGTTATGAATTTTTCTGGCATTAAACCAAATGTACATGATCATAAAGATTCCTAATTCGAAAAATAAGAACATCCATCTTTCCTTAATTTTAGCCACGTTCGCAATGAAAAATGAAGATTCTACGATGGCAAATAAACCAACAATTAGATAAACTGCATATTTGTTCCACTTCAATCTGAATTTCAAGAAATAACCTAACAACAAAGTGGTCATCATCATGGTGATTGTAATCGAAAAACCATAAGCAGCTTCCATATGCTCAGAAGAACGGAAGTACAAAATCATTAAAATACAACCAAACCAAAGTACGTTATTCACACTTGGAATATAAATTTGTCCTTTTAATTCTGAAGGTTGACGCACTGCAACTCGGGGCCAAAAGTTTAAGTTGATGGCTTCATTAATTAAAGTATAACTTCCGCTAATTAAAGCTTGTGAAGCAATAACAGCAGCTAATGTAGCTATAATTATACTTGGCAATAAAAACCAAGAAGGCATAATTTCGAAAAAAGGATTTCTTCCATTTAAGAAAGCTTCATTTTGATGCATTAACCAAGCGGCTTGCCCTAAATACGCCGTAACTAAACTTATTTTTACAAAAATCCAACTGATTCTGATGTTTTTAATTCCACAGTGACCTAAATCTGAATACAACGCTTCAGCTCCTGTTGTACATAAAAACACCGAACCTAACAACCAAAAACCTTTTGGGTATTGCGTTAACATTTCATAGGCAAAATATGGATTTAAGGCTTTTAAAATATCTGGATGATTTAGTATCTGATTAAAACCAACAATTAATAACATACCAAACCAAACCGCCATTATTGGGCCGAAAAACTTACCAATAACTTGTGTTCCGAAACGTTGAAAAAAGAAAAGTAAAGACAAAATTAAAACTACTAAACCTACTGCGACATTGTTTCCGGCTACTATGGTACCTTCTAATCCTTTTACCATTCCTAAGCCTTCAACAGCAGAAGCAACTGAAATTGGGGGCGTAATGATTCCATCAGCTAAAAGTGTGGTAGCTCCTAAAATGGCTGGAATGACTAATTTTTTCCCGTATCTTTTAACTAAAGCATACAAAGAGAAAATTCCACCTTCACCATTATTATCTGCTTTTAAGGTTAGCCAAATATATTTAATAGAAGTTTGAATAATTAATGTCCAAAAAATGGCTGAAAGTCCGCCATAAACTAGAACCTCATCAATTTTTCTTGTTCCTATAACCGCCTTTAAGGCATAGAGTGGACTAGTTCCAATATCTCCGTAAATAATTCCTAATGCTACTAATAAGGTTGCTGCTGTAACTTTATTAGATACCCCATTTTTTGTTTCCATACTATTATTAAAATTTTATGGTACAAAGTTCGGCCGAAAGCTATTGGTAAAATATAAAGAAACGAAAGGTTGGTATAAAGAAAATATAAAGATTTATTGAAAGCGATAACCTACACCACTTTCTGTAATAATGTGCTCAGGTTGATTGGGGTTTTCTTCAATTTTTTTGCGAAGTGTTCCAACAAAAACACGTAAGTATTGTGTTTCAGTTTGTGAACCTACACCCCAAATTTCTTTTAAAATGTATTGATGTGTTAACACGCGACCTTCATTTTTAATGAAAAGGGCTAGTAAATTAAATTCTGTAGAAGTTAGTTTTAGGAATTCATTATTTTTTTTCACGGTTCGAGAAACGACATCAATTTCCAACTCATTAAATTGAGAAATTACGGCATTATTTTCAGAAGAATTTCTTCGAATAGCTGCACGAATTCTAGCCATTAATTCGGCATTACGAAAAGGTTTCGTTAAATAATCGGTTGCGCCATTGTCTAAGGCTTTTACAATATCTTCTTCTTGATCAATTACCGAAAGAATAATAATGGATTTGGTATACCAAGTTCGTAATTCCTTTAAAATTTCGTGTCCACTTTTATCGGGCAAACCTAAATCTAACAAAATTAAATCAGGCGAATGATTGGCGGCTAACAAAACACCTTGCTTCCCTGTTTCTGCTTGAATCACTTTAAAATCGTTACTCTCCAAAGTAATTTCGAGTAACTTTCTAATTTGTGATTCGTCATCAATGACAAGTATTTCAGCCTTATTCATTTTTCAATTGATTTAGATACGTAATTTCAACTGGCACAAAAATATCAAATTTAAGCCCGCTCGGAGTATTATTTTTGACTTCAATTGTTCCATTATGCGCTTCCACAAAACCTTTTACAATAGATAATCCTAATCCAGTTCCGCCAGTTATAGTATGTGGTACTCGGTAAAATTTATCAAAAATTTGATGAATATGTTCTTCTGGAATTCCCAAACCGTTATCTTCAATAGTTAAAATTAAAAGATTTTCGTCTAATTTCATATCAATTGTAACAGTAGCGTTTTCTGGCGTATAAAGTAGCGCATTTCGAATTAAATTGATTAAAATTTGTTCTAAAATACCAATATCTAATTTACAAATTGGGAAATTTTCTTCTTCTTTAAAAATGATTCTTGAATTCGATAAAAAATGATTTTGAATGACTAATCGGATTTGTTCATTTAAATCGCACCAATCCATTTTTAGTTTTAAAATTCCAGATTCGAGTCGACTCATATTCAGTAAATTTTCCACTTGATCGTTTAATTTAAAACCTGCGATTTCAATTTCGTTGAGTAATGATTTTCTATTTTCTGAAGTTAATTTTGAATCCGATTCTTGAAGTATATCTACCGAACCAATGATGGCAGAAATGGGTGTTCTTAATTCGTGAGAAAGAGAATTTAAAAGAGTGTTATAAAGTTTAATAGTTTTTTCTTTTTCTTCTTTGTCTCTTGCTTTTTTTTCTGTTTTTTTAATTTTAACGGTCAAAACAGTATTCACAAAAGCCACCAAAAAATACATTAAAAACATCAGCATGTCTTCCGAATTACTAATGTGAAATGTATAAATTGGGTTGATAAAAAAGAAATTCCAAATTAAGGCACTCAACGTTGCAGCTAATAAAACGGGAACAATTTCAAAAAGCATGGCTAATATGGAAACTGTCATTAGCAATATAAATGCCACAACTTTATAGCCTAAAAAATTGTCGAAAAAATAGCAACCGCTAGCAACAAGTATGACGGTTACAAGAGCAATTAAACTTTGTTTAAACACATTTTGATTCGTATTTGTGGCATTTGAAAACATAGCTACATCAACTTTTGCTCTTCCGTTTCGTAAAACGTATCGATATTTAATTTCTTTTGTTGCGATGCCATAACGGCTAATTCATCACATCGTTCGTTTTGGGGATGATTGTTATGCCCTTTTATCCACATGAATTTCACGTTGTGCAATCGGTACACTTTTAAGAATCGCATCCACAAATCGGGATTTTTTTTGTCTTTGAAGTATTTTTTCTCCCAACCAAACACCCAACCTTTTTCTACGGCATCCACCACATATTTAGAATCGGAAACGACTAACACATTAGTTTTTAAGTTTTTCAATTTCTCTAAACCTACAATTACCGCTAACAATTCCATTCTATTATTAGTAGTATGTCTGAAACCTTCGAAAAACTCCTTTTTGTAAGGTGTTCCTACCATTTCCATCACTACACCATAACCACCCGGACCAGGATTTCCCTTAGCCGCGCCATCTGTGTATATGTGAACTTGGTATGACATTTTTGTTAGTGGTTAGTGTAAAATTACTTTTTACTTTTTACTTGTCTCTTTTTACTTGTCTCTTTTTACATCAACAAACTTTCAATCACTTTCGGAAAATGCTCCATCTCCAATTCGTGAATTTTTTGCGCAATTTCTTCAGCAGAAGTACAATTTTCAATATTGACACTTTGCTGAAAAATGAAAGCGCCTTCATCATAATGCTCGTTCACATAATGAATCGTAATTCCGGTTTCTTTCTCTTTATTTTCTAAAACTGCATTGTGCACATTCATCCCATACATGCCTTTTCCACCATAATTCGGTAACAAAGCAGGATGAATATTAATCACTTTATTTGGAAACTCGTTTATAATATCTACAGGGAATTTTAATAAGAATCCTGCCAACACAATTAAATCGGGTTGCAATACTTGCAAGTTATTTAAAACGGTATCATCTGAAAGCTCTGTTTTATTGAACACATAAGTTGGCACGTTGAACTTTTTTGCTCGGTCTATTACTTTGGCATGCAGATTGTTAGTGAACATGCCGACTACAGTTCCTTGACTAAATTTTTCAAAATGTGCCATAATGTTTTCGGCATTAGAACCATTCCCAGAAGCAAAAAGTACAATCTTTTTCATTTAACTCTATTTTTTTCAACTTATTACAGTAATAAATCGTCTAAATTTCACACAAAAATAGGAATTCATTTAGGTTTAGACCCAAAAATCGGAAAGAAATTAAAAAATAATTTAAAGGAAAAGATTAGAGAATTAGGGTATTGAAAGATTTTTTTATACATTCGTAGTTATATTTATTAACAATAAATGTTGTTTTAAAATAAAGTTTTTTATTTTTGCCAACAAATTAAATTAAAATTAAAAGATTATGTCAGACATTGCATCAAGAGTAAAAGCGATTATCGTGGACAAATTAGGTGTTGACGAAAACGAAGTGGTAACAGAAGCAAGCTTCACTAACGATTTAGGTGCTGATTCATTAGACACTGTTGAGCTTATCATGGAATTCGAAAAAGAATTTGATATCCAAATTCCAGATGACCAAGCTGAAAACATTGCTACTGTAGGTCAAGCAATTTCTTACATCGAAGAAGCTAAGAAATAATAACCATTCATCCGTGTAAATTTATTTTTATACGGATGTTGTTATTTTTGTTTCTGTTTTTAAAAATCTTTGTTTAGATTTGTAAAAACATTGATTGTATTACAATCATTTCACATAAGACATTATGTAATACCCAATGTTTCTATTTATAATATGATACATTGGGTTTTTCTATATAACTAAAAAAAAATTTATGCAATTAAAACGTGTAGTAGTTACAGGACTTGGAGCTTTAACTCCAATTGGAAATAACATTCAAGAGTATTGGGATGCTTTAGTTAGCGGAAAAAGCGGTGCCGCTCCAATTACTTATTATGACACAGAAAAACATAAAACAAAATTTGCCTGCGAAGTAAAAAACTTCAACATCGAAGACTTTATCGATAGAAAAGAAGCAAGACGTATGGATAAATTTGCTCAGTATGCTATTGTAGCAGGTGAGCAAGCTATCGCAGATGCAGGAATTACAGAATCAAACGTAAACAAACAAAGAGTAGGTGTAATTTGGGGAGCTGGTATTGGAGGTTTAGAAACTTTCCAAGAAGAAGTGCTAAGTTACGCTAAAGGTGATGGAACACCACGTTTCAATCCTTTCTTTATCCCTAAAATGATTGCCGATATCGCTCCTGCTCATATTTCTATGAGAAATGGCTTTATGGGGCCAAACTATACAACAGTTTCTGCTTGTGCTTCTTCTGCGAATGCTTTAATTGATGCTTTCAATTATATTCGTTTAGGAATGTGTGACGTAATTGTTTCTGGTGGTTCTGAAGCTGCCGTAACTATTGCTGGTATGGGCGGATTTAACTCTATGCAAGCCTTATCTACAAGAAATGAATCTCCTGAAACTGCTTCAAGACCATTTGATGCCAACAGAGATGGATTCGTTTTAGGTGAAGGTGCTGGTGCTTTAGTTTTAGAAGAATACGAACATGCAAAAGCTCGTGGTGCTAAAATTTACTGCGAAGTTGGTGGTGGTGGAATGTCATCTGACGCATACCATTTGACTGCTCCACATCCAGAAGGAATTGGAGTAATAGCTGTAATGGAAAATACATTACGTGATGCTGGTTTAACTCCTGATGTAGTAGACCATATTAACACCCACGGAACTTCAACACCACTTGGAGATGTTGCCGAGCTAAAAGCAATTAGCCACGTTTTTGGTGCACATGCGAAAAACATTAATATCAACTCTACAAAATCAATGACTGGTCACTTGTTAGGAGCTGCTGGTGCTATTGAAGCTATTGCTTCTATCTTAGCCATGAAACACGGTATTGTTCCTCCAACAATTAACCATTCAACTGTAGATGAAAACATTGATCCTTCATTAAATTTAACTTTAAATACTCCACAAAAAAGAGATATTAAAGTAGCAATGAGTAATACTTTTGGATTTGGAGGTCACAATGCTTGTGTACTTTTCAAAAAAATAGAAGACTAATTCATGCGCAGAATTATAAAAAAAATATTGAAAAAATCCCCATCTTCTAATCAAGACGGGGTTTTTTTTCGACAACTAACCGAAATTTTAGGATTCAAACCTAATTCTGAGGTGTATTACCGACATGCCTTTACACATCGTTCGGCAAACAAAATGGACGACAACGGTCATCCTATCAGTTACGAACGTTTGGAATTTTTAGGTGACGCCATGTTAGGTAGTGTGATTGCGGCACATTTATACATGAAGGTGCCAACTGGAGATGAAGGTTATTTAACCAAAATGCGATCAAAAATTGTGAGTCGCGAACACTTAAACGAATTAGGTCGCGATTTCAAATTAGTACAATTTATTGAGAGTAAAGTTAACCCGTCTCATTTTGGCGATAATATTCACGGAAATATTTGTGAAGCTTTTATTGGTGCCATTTATTTAGACAAAGGATTTTCATATTGTGAAAAATTTATTCACGAAAAAATTATCAAACCCTACGTAAATATTGAACGTTTAGAAGGGAAAGTCATTAGCTATAAAAGTTTAATTATCGAATGGTGTCAGAAAGAAAAAATCAACTTTAAGTTTGAAGTTTTCGAAGATGATGGAAAAGAAGGTGTGAAACACTTTGGTGTGCGATTATTAATGGACGAAGAAGTTATTAGCAAAGCCAGAGCCACCTCTAAGAAAAAAGCGGAAGAAACAGCAGCCAAAAGAGCTTTTTTTGCGCTTCAAGATAAAATTGAAAACAAATCATAACTTTTTTTTATCAACTACAACGTTTTAGTGAAAAGTTTAATGGTTTAGCAACCTAATTTTAAACCATTTAATTATTTTTAAACCTATCTTTACAAGTATTAAAAAAAGTAATGGCGAATTTAAAACTGACATTAGACGATTTTGATTCCAATGATTTTGAACTCATTGCGATTCACACCACGTTAAAAGATTTTAAATTAACTTTTTTAATCAATTTGAAGTTAAACGTTTTGTTGGCTAAAAACGATAATGAAATAACAATAAAATCGAATAATGGAATTGGGAAATTTTCCAGATTTAGTTATGACGATTTAAAACATGATATTACTTGGGAATTGATAAAAAATCAAACCAATTTTAGTTCTAATGTCACTAATGTAGGTTTTTTTGCTGAAGATAATATCACCATAAATTTGATTCCTGAATTAAAAACAGCCGATTATTTATTGAAAATAGATAATGTGGATTCGAGTTTCAAGTGTGAAGAAATCATACAAAACATAAATACAATACAAAATGTATCAACGGTATACCGAGTTGATGCAGATAATTTAAAATCGATAAACAATTTAATTTTTTAAAAATGCATACCAATAAAAAAACAAAAATTGTTGCCACGTTAGGTCCAGCATGTAGTACGAGAGAAGTAATTAAAAAAATGATTGACGCTGGAGTTAATGTTTTCAGAATTAATTTTTCACACGCCGATTATACTGATGTTAAAGAAAGAATTGACATCATTAGAGGATTAAACAATGAGTTTGGATACACCACTTCTATTTTGGCTGATTTACAAGGTCCAAAATTACGTGTGGGTGTGATGAAAGAAGATGTAGTAGTAAATCCGGGAGATTTAATTACATTTCAAACTTCAGATGATGTTCCTGGAACTGCGGAAAGAGTGTACATGAATTACAAAGAATTTCCGAAAGATGTAAATCCAGGTGAACGAATTTTGTTAGATGACGGAAAGCTAATGTTTGAAGCCGTTGAAACGAATAAAGTAGATGAAGTAGTTTGTAAGGTAATCCAAGGTGGACCCTTGAAATCTAAAAAAGGAGTAAACTTACCGAATACGAAAGTTTCGCTTCCTGCATTGACTCAGAAAGATATTAAAGATGCGCTTTTTGCTTGTGAAAACAAAGTCGATTGGATGGCGCTTTCTTTTGTGAGAACAAAAGAGGATATTAAAGATTTACAACTTTTAATTGAAAACAATTCGGATCATAAAATTCCAATTGTGGCTAAAATTGAAAAACCAGAAGCTGTTGAAAATATTGACGAAATTGTAAATGCTTGCGACGGATTAATGGTCGCTCGAGGCGATTTAGGTGTGGAAGTTCCAGCTCAGGAAGTGCCTTTGATTCAGAAAAAATTAATCTTAAAAGCGAAATTGGCAAGAATTCCGGTTATTGTGGCGACGCAAATGATGGAAACGATGATTACAAGTTTAACACCAACAAGAGCGGAAGTCAACGACGTAGCGAACTCAGTAATGGACGGCGCCGATGCGGTGATGTTGTCTGGGGAAACTTCTGTGGGAAGTTATCCGGTTCAAGTAATTGAAACGATGACCAGCATTATAGAAAGTGTGGAAGATTCGCCTTTAATTACGGTTCCACATAATGCACCAAACAAAAGAAACACACGTTATATTACAAAATCTATTTGTTTTCATGCGGCATTAATGGCAGATAGTATCAACGCTAAAGCTGTGACAACTTTGACAAATAGTGGTTACACCGCTTTCCAAATTTCGGCTTGGCGACCACATGCACATATTTTAGTTTTTACTTCGAATAAACGTATTTTAACGCAATTGAATTTACTTTGGGGTGTGAGAGCTTTCTTCTACGACAAATTCACAAGTACCGACGATACTATTGACGATATCAACTTAATTTGTAAAGAGAAAGAATATGTAACCAAAGGCGACATGGTGGTCAACTTAGCGGCTATGCCAATTGCTAATAAAGGAATGGTAAACACGTTACGAATTTCTGAGATTGAATAATTTGTCACTCTGAAAGAGTCTAAAATATAAAAACCCAGCCTAAGGCTGGGTTTGTTTTATTACTCACCACGCGAAAGGATTGACTTCGTCGAATTTCATTTCGCGCGGGAGCAGGGCATTATTTTCTTTCAATAGA